>JBEKPQ010000043.1:0-28128 GCA_049520575.1 Thermodesulfobacteriota bacterium
GGGCATGGGCCGGGCCATTGGGGAAACCATGACCGTACTCATGGCCACCGGAAATGCCTTGAAGATGCCCTACCATTTTTTTGATGCGGTCCGGACCATGACGGCAACTATAGCCATTGAGTTGGGAGAAGTCCCCTTCGGTTCCAATCATTATCACGGGCTTTTTGTCGTCGGCTTTATCCTCTTTGTGATGACTTTTATAGTCAACCTTGTCGCCGACATCGTCTTGGCCAAGTATCAGGAGGTCGAACGATGAAGCCCCAGGCCATCATTGAAAAAATAGGTTTCGCCACCTTGGTAATGGCCAGTTTATTGGTGGTTCTTATTCTTTTTGGTATACTGGCCAATATTTTTTATAATGGATTTTCTGCCCTGAGTTGGGAATTTTTATCCCAATCCCCGCGGGATGGGATGACCGCCGGGGGCATTTTGCCGGCCATCGTCGGGACCTTCCTGGTAAGTCTGATCACCATTATCTTTGCCGTCCCCTTGGGGATGTTCAGTGCTATTTATCTTAATGAATATGCCCATCAGGGAAAACTGGTCCGTTTGATCCGTCTTTCCATACGCAATCTTTCCGGAGTCCCTTCAGTCGTCTATGGGCTTTTTGGAGTGGCCCTTTTTGTCCGATTATTTCATTTCGGAGCCAGTATACTTTCGTCCGGGATGACCCTCGGCCTTCTGACGCTTCCCTGGACCATCACGGCCAGCGAAGAAGCCTTAAAGACCGTCCCCAAATCCTTTCGCGATGGAGCCCTGGCCTTAGGGGCAACTCAATGGCAGGCCATCCGGACCAATGTTCTTCCTTATGCCATTCCCGGGATGCTCACCGGGGCCATACTGGGACTGGCCCGGGCTGCCGGAGAGACGGCTCCCATTTTATTTACCGGGGCGGCCTTTTCCATTCCGTCTCTTCCCAAATCCCTTTTTGACCAGTTTATGGCCCTGCCCTACCATCTTTATATTTTAGCCACTCAGCACCAGGATATTCAAAAGGTCCGCCCTATCGCTTATGGGACCGCCTTGGTTCTCATTGCCTTAATCTTCTGCTTAAATGTGGTGGCTATTACCATTCGTTATCGCTATCGGAAAAAAGCCCGGATGGCCCAATAAAATGGTCCTTCTTCACTCATCACCTCATCCTCAAGATAATATAAAAATGACTGTGAGGGACCTCAACTTTTTTTATGGGCCCCAAAAGGCATTGGAAAATATTAACCTGGATATTCCAAGTCACCAGGTCACGGCCTTCATCGGTCCATCCGGATGTGGGAAAAGCACTTTTCTTCGCTGTCTAAACCGAATGAATGAGACGATTCTGGATACCAGTATAGAAGGGACTATTCTTCTTGATGGAGAAGATATTTATGCTCCGGAAGTAGATGTGGTTGATGTACGCCGTCGGGTGGGTATGGTCTTTCAAAAATCCAACCCCTTTCCCAAGACCATTTTTGAAAATATCGCTTATGGTCTCCGCATCAATGGGATGAAGGACAGGCGGAAGATTGCCGAAATCGTAGAGAAGAGTTTGGTCGATGCCGCTATCTGGGAGGAAGTTAAGGATCGCCTTTACGAATCGGCCATGGGGTTGTCCGGCGGGCAACAGCAGCGGCTTTGCATCGCCCGGGCCTTGGCCATCAAACCTGAAGTGATCCTCATGGACGAACCGGCTTCAGCCCTGGATCCCTTAGCCACTAAAAAAATTGAAGATCTGATTCGAGAGTTAAAAAAAGACTATACCATTATCATCGTCACCCACAACATGCAACAGGCCGCCCGTGTGTCCGATATCACAGCCTTTTTTTATTTGGGGAAGCTGATCGAGGTTAATGAAACCGAAACGATTTTTACCAAACCCCAAATAAAACAGACCGAGGAATATATCACTGGAAGGTTTGGGTAATCATAAAAAGTGATAACGTTCCTTTTTATATGCCGAACCTGATTGAAAAAAATATCGATTGGTTCTCGGCCTCGCTGATTTTCTTAAAACTTTCTTTTGGTCTTCTCCGCACCCATTTTCGCCACTTGACATAAAAACGACAACAATACGGTTTAGGCCAACTTTCAGGTATTGAGCAAAGGAGGTTGAACAGAAACTGGATAATAGGAAGACAGGACTATCCGTAAGGGAAAAAAACTACTCCCTTTACAGGGTCCGACTTCCGAGTAAACGGCAGATGAAAAAAATAAGAAGTTAAAAAGAACTTAGGGTCTTGAACTATTAGTTTTTGGTTAGCATTTTTCCACCCGAATATATCCACCTTCTTTACCGCCAGTGAAAATGTCAGGCCGTTGTTTTAAGGCCGCATGGTAAATGAGGCCTTTCCTGTCTTTCGAAGCGGTGCGGCGAGATTGACGAAATCGACCATCAGGGGGCGAGTCCAGCGAGGGTCAATGATCTCCTCGATCCAAAAGGTCTCAGCAGTACGGAAGGGGGAGCGCAGTTTGTTGAGACGGGTTTCAATCTCCCGCAGTTTGACCTCCGCATCCGGGGCGCTTTCAATTTCTGCCCGGTAAGCGGCTTCGATGCCGCCTTCCAGAGGCAAGGAACCCCACCGGGCCGAAGGCCAGGCATATCGAGTACAAAATCGACCGGCAGGTTGATGAGCTCCGCCGGCAACACCGAAGGCGTTACGTATAATAACGGAGCACCAGGGCACACTGGTTTGGTTGATGGCGCTCATGGCCCGGACCCCCTGACGAATGGTGGCCGAACGCTCGGCATCCGGTCCCACAAAAAAGCCAGGGCAATCAACAAAATAAATGACCGGTAAATGAAAGGTCTCAGCCAGATCGACAAACCGGATGATTTTCGAACAGCAGTCGGCGGTCCAGGCACCGGCAAACTGGTAAGGATCGCTGGCCATGAGGGCCACAGGCCAACCGTCTATCCGCGCAAACCCGGTAATCATCGGACGTCCGAAGTTCCGGCCCATCTCGAAGAAGGAGCCGCGATCGACGACGGTCTCAATAATAGGCCGCATTTTGTACACCTGGCGAATGTTTCTGGGAATCGCCTTCCCGAGCCAGTCATCCAGTCGATTCGGATCATCCTCGACAGGTCCCCGTTCAGGCAGGCTGTAAACGGAATCGGGTAAATAGGACAAAAACCGCTTGGCGGATTCGATGGCCTCCAACTCGGTATCCACGGCTTCATCAACTGCGCCGCACCTCGTCTGAACCATCCAACCGCCAAGCTCGTTACTGGTCAGATTGTAACCGAGGGCATTAACAACGGGGGGACCGGCCACAAATAACTGCGATGTATTTTTGACCATCACCGAATAGTGGCTGGCGGCCATTCGGGCAGCGCCAAGGCCGGCCACCGGACCCAGCCCGAGGCTCACTATGGGGACTGTTCCCATGTTTTCGGAGATAAGGTCGTATCGGGTTGACTGCTCGACCCCTCCAGGCAAATTCGCTCGTCCTTTAGTCTCGATCGTCTTGACCGACCCGCCGCCTCCGGAGCCTTCGATGAGGCGGATGATCGGAATACGGAGCTCATGGACCATACGCTCGGCCATGAGGTTTTTCTCCTTAATCGTGGCATCGGCCGACCCGCCCCTGACCGTAAAGTCATCGCCAGCCACTACGACTGGTCTGCCATTAATCCGGCCCCTGGCCAGAAACGAATTTGAAGGCATTAAATCAACGAGGTCGTTATTCTCATCATAGGTCGCTTTGCCGGCAATGGTCCCAATTTCGTGCAAGGATCCCTTATCGACCAGCAAGTTCACCCGTTCACGGATAGTCAAGCGCCCTGCCTTATGCTGGCGTTTAACCTTATCCTCTCCACCCATGCGTTTAGCCAGCGCCTCTCGCTTGGCCAATTCATCCAGTTCCGGTTGCCAGTTCATAGTCATTCACCCTTTGATATGGTTGTTAGAAAATATCGAAACCAGAGGCACCATGGATCGCCTGCCTTGTCATCGCAAGGTAATGGCCTTCTCCGGGCACATCTCCTGACAGCAAAAGCAGGTGATGCAGGTGTCGGCATCCACCACAGGTATGCCGTCGCCCATGGACAGGGCCGATACCGCACACTGATCCACACAGGTCCCACATGCCGTACATAATTCAGGGTCGGCGATGGGTTTTAATTTTGTCCGGCTTTCAATAAAAGCCTGTACCGCGGGATTGTCCGCATTGTCCTGTCCGCCCAGAGCCGGGATCTTAAAATCTGGTATTAGGTTCAGTTTTCCGATGATTTCAATTTCCTTAAGTTCATAATCCCCCAATCCCACTTCCTTGGCCTTCCGGAGGAATCGCAACCTTCTGGGTTCACAACCCATCATGGTGGCCATAACGGCATCCAGGGCCACGGCATTGTCGGAAGCCAAAATCAGGCCGATGTCCCTGAGGTCCGGTGAGGCCGGACCGTTGCCTTCCATGCCGATCACTGCATCGACCAGAAACAGGTCAGGAACCCTGAGTCGGAACACATCGACCAAAAGTTCATGGAATCTTTCTGGGCTGCCGGCCGCCTTGTGCAATTTGGCCTTCTGGGCGCCTGGCAGAATCCCATAACTGTTTTTGATCGCACCTGTAACTACGGTTAAACCATGCGTCTTGAATTTAGGAACACTAATAATGATGTCGGCTTCTTCCACGGCCCGGGAAAGACTCACTTTGGTCATGAATTCGGCATTGAAGTCTCTTGAAACGGAATCATTTCCGATGTTGCGATAATGCCCTTTTGAGGCTTCCATCAAGCCGGATTTCTGAAAACAAAGCTCATTTTGACCATAACTGAACATTCCCGGATTATCTCCCACGACAAGGGAAGCGGGATTCAAACTCTCCACCTTTTCCACTATGGCCCTTAGCACCGCCGGATGAGTGGTAATGTTTTCCTGAGGCTCGGAGCTTCGAAGTACGTTGGGTTTGATCAAGACCTTTTTCCCGGCAATTTCCAAAGAAAAAAGATTAAAGGCCTGATCTACGGCTTGACGACAATTCTCATAAGTGGCTGGATGTATCATGACTCTGAACATAGATGTTCCTCCATATTTTTCAGGGTGCAATAAAACTTTTTGGACAGTCTATTTAAGTATCTCACTTCGGACCACCTATTTCAACGACCGCAAATAGATCCGCGTAAAAGCGCCTACGGAACGTATCTGTTTTTCTATAATGCGGTTATATTTCCGGACATCTTTTTCCGGGGCATTGGCGATGATTTTATGGGCATCGTAATCCCCTTCCTCACTGATCTTCTCAATGTCCGTGTAGAGCTTACGAACGGTAATGATAGCCTTTAAAACCGAAGACAAGACCTTGGCCGCGGCATGTGATTCTTTTGCCGCCACCCGGCTCGGGAAATGATCAAAATAAGCGGGATAAGTTGTGTCAATGGAAGTATCCGCTAAGGTCTTGAACAAGACGTAACCTTCATCGTGCTTCAGGAAGGCATCGCGGAGCTCCTCGTTAAGGAGTTTTTCAATCAGGATATGGGCTCTGGACACCTCACTGACAGCCGATGATTTTGGTCCATGGATGCCAATCAGATCCAATATAGCCAATGAGAGCATGGTCACGGTCCTTCGGCCCGGCGTCATGGTGGTATGATAGGGCATGGTCATGTCCTGCAAATAATGCAAGCCCCATCCGGCAAACCGGTATCCCCAATAGGGGTGGCCGGTCTGAAAAGCCAGTCTGGCCAGGGAACGGTACAGATGCACCCTTTGTTCCGTAAAGGTCTTTTGAAAACTCGGGTCAGCCTTATAGATAATCTTGGATTCATGATAAAAGCCCATATGAAAAGGCGCTTGTGTCCCATAGGAAAGCTTCGGATTTCCGAAAGGCTGCTTACCGTAACCGTATTCTTTGCCGAAAGAGGTGTCATTATTCTCCCAAAGGCCGATATCCAATCCGTTATCCGGTTCGTCGGAAGCGGAAGAAAGCACATCCAGGGCGCTTATTTTTTCTCCTGGTGCAAGGGGAATATAAATCATATTTTGAAAGTCATTGGCCAAAACGCTTATGGCAGACCAGGGCAGTGGTTTTTTGTGGGAGGCTGGACTGCCGGGGAGGACCATGACGAATAAAGGGATTTTCATGCCCGGATTCAACCGCATCGCCTTTAGAAACCGGAGGCGAAGGTTGGTTTCTTTACTGTTGATAAAATTCAGCGACTGAGGTACAGCCGGATAGGCTTTAACGTTGGATATGGCCCAAGTTTCTTCCGATTTCAGTAAGTCACCGATTTTATTTTTTTCTTTGGACAAGAACGATTCCAGAGGTTCGGCAGCCACCTTTACCTGATAATCCGGTTGACCCTTAAGGGCGGAATAAGTCAAATAGACATGATTGTTCCAAGCATAGGAGGAAGGCGGCAGCATCGTTAGAAAATACACCATCATTCCCAGAATTTTTAAATGGTTTTTAATAAACATGGCCTTTCTTCCTGTCAAGATTGGATATGCTTATTCTACAAACCAGAAAGGAAAAAGCAAGGGTTCTTTTTTTCAAAGACGTTGATTGCCTTTGTCTCAGGTTAAAACATTATCCGATCATTGACATCCTTCAGGAACTGTCTTAATATAGTTCTATAGGTTGATAGAAAGAGAAATTGTAGACGTTATTTCCAACAACATGCGGACATAAAGAAGGAGGGCTGACATGGCAGATAAAGGTAACGGAAAAATTAAAATACTCGGTTTTGCCGGAAGTCTCAGGAAAGGATCCTTTAACAAAATGCTTTTACGGGCTGCTGTTGAGGTTGCCCCGGAAGAAGTGGAGTTGGAGGTATTCGACCTTGAAGGTATCCCCCCGTTCAATCAGGACCTGGAGAATATGCCCCACGAGAAATTAAAAGAATTTAAGGCAAAAATAAAAGCAGCCGATGGGCTCCTCATCGTGACGCCGGAATATAATTATTCTGTTCCCGGTGTTCTGAAAAATGCCATCGACGCGGCCTCAAGACCTTATGGTACGAGCCCTTTTGAAGAAAAACCCGTTGCGATCATTGGCGCTTCAATCGGGATGCTCGGTACGGCCAGGGCCCAGTATCATCTGAGGCAGACCATGGTGTTTCTTAATGCCTTCCCTCTGAACCGCCCGGAGGTTATGGTGCCTTTTGCCGAACAGAAATTTGATGCTACCGGCAGACTTATCGACGAAAAAACGCGGGAAAAAATCAAAGAACTTCTTGTCGAACTGAAAAAGTGGATTAAAAGGCTCACCTAATAGGATTTTATCACCTTGATGATGCCAAAGCCGAGGATGATGCCGATCCGGAACGGCAATAGATCAATTTTTATGCAACTTCGAGGATCAAACACCGTGTAAGTAATCCCCGATTTTTCTGATCCGTTCCATCTCTTCTATGTTGAGCGGACCCAACTCCAGGGTCTTCAAGGCCTCTTTCATTTGGGCCTCATCTTTCGGCCCACAGAGGCAAACATCGACGGCCTGATTGGAAAGGGAAAAGCGATAACAGTCGCTGGCCGATGGGGGTACCTCCCCTGGCGGCATCTTTTTGGGGTTCAGGAGCCGCCCCCAGCGTGTAGCCGTGTAGGTCACTATGCCCGGCCTCTTCACCGACGGTAGAAAAGGAAAGGTTTCCTGTTCAGCCCCCCGGTGGGCCGCGTTGTAACGGACATGGAAAAGGTCGAAAAGACCTTCCTTGGCCAGTTCCGGAAAAAGCTTCCGGTTATGACCGGAAACGGCCAGGAAGCGAAAAAGTCCCTTTTTTTTCATGGCTATGGCCTTGTCTAAAAGTTTCTGACCTGGTCGCTTATTGTGCCCACCCATAAGGAGAATATCCACATGATCCAGAGCCAGGGTCCGGAGGGCTTTCTCGAAGAACGACTCCATGAGATGGGCTGAACGGGAGTAGCTTTGGACGAGGATGATCAGTTCGTCTCTCTTTCCTTGGACACAAATATTCTTTATGGCCTCTCTCATATTTGACTTGCGCCTCGAACCCCAGTAGAAATAATTGCACCCCTTGTCAAAAGCCTCTTCAAAAGCCTTGGTCGGGGCACCATAGCTGGCCGCCACACCAAGACGCCCTACCTTTAAACCGGTTCGGCCGAGAATGGTTGCTTGTCTGAAATCCATGGTCTCCATAGCGAAATATTCCTTAGTTAGTAAACCTTCATGCCCGGGTCAGGGCTTCCTTTACCCGCTCCCGGGTCATGGGCAGATCAAAGAGCCGCGCACCGGTCGCCTTGAAAACTTTGCATTTGAAGAATCACGGTCTCGCTTTAGCGAAACTGCCGGGGGCTTCAATTATGACAATTTTAGAAATATTGACATAAATGCGAGTCGAAAGCAAGGGCCTGCCCGATGACGGAGAATTATATCTCCGGAAGGTTCGGCTGATCCCCCCTTCATTTTGTTGCTTTAAAAGATCTGTTTCGCACTGCTTCCTGAATGCCCAATAAAATCTCATCGCATTGGGCGGTCACTTTGCGCTTCCGGCCCAGGGATAGTTCAAAGGAATTAATGTTGGTGTTCTGGCGTAAAAGTTCGATCACCTCGGCAGCTATTTTCGAAATTTGATCATAAGCCGTCCTGACTTTCTGTGCTGTTTGTTTTTACTCCAGGATTAGCTTCTCTTTTAAAATAGTGAATATCGAATTCAAAATTAGGGAAGAGCCGGGGAAGCCTCTTCAGGTTAAAAACCATCACCCCGATAGACATCCGTTCGAACCAGGAAGACAAGGGCCAACCCAAATGAACCACCACTTGGCGATCGGCCATTTCATATTCTACTACCTGGAGGATGGACACCAGTCGATGGAACAGACTGATTTTCGACAAAGGAAACCGAAATTGGTTGGGCACAACCTTCGGGGGTAGACCTCCGATCCGGGGAGAATAAAAAGTAAGGTAAGCTTCATTACTTTTCGGCTGGGCCTTATCGGTTTCTTCAGACCTTCTGAAAAAAAGGTGAATATCCCGCTCCTCGGACTCGGCCAGATAAAGGATCATCCCCATTTCATTTTCCCCTTGTTCTCTCTCTTTGATCTCCGGAGACCGTTTCTGGGCCACCCAAAATCCCAAAAGAAGCATCACCCCCGTTACCGTACCCCAAAGCAAGGTGGCATGGGGTTTATCGATGGCCAGGGCAATAAAACAACTGGCCAGAATGACACAAAGGATAAGAGTACCCAAACGGCTGGTGGAATAGGTGATCCCTTCCGTCTTGCCTTTAAAATATCGATAGATGATCAGGGAACCCATATTGATGCAGAAAGAGGCCAGAAGCCCCAGGGCATACATGTTGGCCAGTTGCGCCTGACTCCCCATAGTGAGAAGAACAATAAAAGAAAAAAATACGGCGCTGGACATATGAATACGGTAAAGAGCTTGCCTTCGATTGGTAGCAATTAGCCAGTGAAAACCATATCGGTGAGCTACCCTTTCCATGAGCTCGCTGGAGGCCACAAAGGCGGTATTAACGGCCATAGTCAGGGTGAAGCTGGCCAAAGCCCCAACTATAAAACCAAAAGGGACCCCGTTGAGCAGGGTTGCATAATAAGTAATCAAGTCGCCTTCATGGGCCTTAAAATCGATTCGGGCGGATAAAGCAAGGGCAGCCACTAAAGGAGTAACCACTCCCACGGTCAAGGCCAGAAACCAATAGGCCTTGCGGATTTCTTTCCAGGTCCTCACAAATCCCGCGGTTTGGAGAACCGATTCCACCCCGGAGTAAGCCAAAATACAAAAAGCAATACTCGTAATGAAATGGCTATAGTTTCCCATAATCGATCCGGTGGTGACACTATTTATCGCCTGGGTCGTTGCCAAATGCATTTGACCTAAAGATTCATTGTTCACGTTTAAAAAACCGGAGGCGATCAGGTTGAGCATGACGAAAACAGCACCGACAAAAATCATGAAGGTGAACCGGGCGTTTTCCCTAATCCCCATAATATTTAAGCCGGCTACTGCCCAGATAATGGCCAACACGGTGATTATAGAAGTCGCTTGAGACAGTGGGAAAAAAGAAGTGGCATTCGACACCGCACTGACTGCCGACATACAGGCGGTGAGGATGTAATCGACCATAATCGAAGATACGGCCACAAAAGACATCATCGGACCCAAAACCAGGTAAGAAAAGGAATAGACCCCACCGCCAATGAGATGATGATGCTCGAGGATTTCGGCAATTTCCGTCAGCCGGGTACTGATAAAGCGGACCAATAAACTGGTGATGGCAATAAAGAGGATGGCACTCAAACCGATAAAGCGGAAGGCTTCAGCCGGGGCGTAAAAAATGGAGGTAAACTCATCCATCAAGGTAATGACGCCTACCGACAAATAGGTAAGCCAGATCCGGCCCCCCTGGTGATAAGAAAGGAGATTGCGCTGCCGAAACAAGTATACGAACAGAACGATGAGACCGGTATTAAGTATGGCAAAAACAACAAGCTTCATTTTAGCTCTTCCAAAAACGCGTAGGGTGCAACCTCGGGATTACGAGTCGGAAAAGTTTTGAAAGGGTTGGAAAAAGAAAGGGGGCGGTCCGTTTGACTTCCTGAATTTCATAATAGAATCCCAGGCCTTCTTCAGCCCACTCAAAGATGCTGCCCACAGACGATCAAAAACAGATGTTCGACATATCCCCCCTCTTCGCTACGAGGTTAGCTGTCGGGCTCGGGCAGGAGGCAACTTGCCCTACCGTACAACAGATTCGCCCCGAATGATTGGGTCCCCCGCTTCTCTGATTTAGTACCTGAGAACTCGCTGGTCGGCCTAATACCCGGCCGATTCGGGGTAATTTAAACCTTTCATAAGGGATGTCAATAGAAAAAACAAAAGGAGTGGATGTTTGCACTATGATATAACCTATGTTATTATTTAAAAATATGGAAAAAGAAAATTTCACTTCTTAAGACTGGAAAGGATTCGTAGATGGGATACCTGGTGGCCATAGTCGGTGCGCCTAATGTGGGCAAGTCCACCCTTTTTAACCGCCTGATTGGAAGGCGCAAGGCCATTGTGGACGATCAGCCGGGAGTCACCCGGGACCGGAATTACCAAGAAGTGATCTGGGAAGGGAGAAAATTTTCTCTGGTCGATACGGGCGGATTTGAGTGGGACAAAAAAAGCTTGATGGATAAAGGGCTGAGAGAGCAGATTGAAATGGCCCTGGAAGAGGCCGATCTGATCGTCTTTGTGGGAGACGGGCAAAAAGGTCTGGCCCCGGACGACGAACAGGTCATCCGGCGTTTAAGAAAGACTTCCAAGCCGGTCATCTATGCAGTCAATAAAATAGATAATTCCAAATTAGAGGAAGACCTGGTCGAATATTATCGGTTTGGCCTGGAAGCCGTCCTTCCTGTTTCGGCCCTGCATGGGGCCGGCCTCCAGGCATTGAAGGAAGCCATTATCGCCCATGTGCCTGCCATCATTGAAGCCGCTGAAGAAGACCGTCGTATTCATTTGGCCGTTATCGGCCGGCCGAATGTGGGCAAGTCTTCTCTGGTCAATTCCATTCTGGGATTTGAGCGAGTTCTGGTCGGTTCCGAACCGGGAACAACCCGGGATGCCATTGATACCCCCTTTGACTACAAGGGCCAGGGATATCTCCTGGTCGATACGGCCGGGATTCGACGGAAGGCCCGGATTGCCCAACGGCTGGAAAAATTTTCCGTTCTCGGGGCCATCAAGGGAATCGATCAATGTGATTTGGCCGTCATACTTTTGGATGCCGTCCAGGGGGTAACCGATCAAGATGCCCGTATAGCCGGACTGGCTTTTGAAAAGGGCAAGGGTTGTATCATCGGGGTGAACAAATGGGACCTGATTGGAAAAAACATTAAAAATAAAAAACAGTATTTGGAAGATGTTCGCTACCACCTCAAATATCTTTCCTTTGCCCCGATCCTCCCCATCTCAGCCAAAACCGGTATGGGACGAGAAAAGCTATTAAATACCATCCATCAGGTCTATCGGCAATACACCCGGCGCATTGACACCGGCCCATTGAACCAGGCCTTGAAAACCATATTGTCCGGGCACTCTTTACCATTGCGGGGCGGTCAGCGGGTCAAGATTTACTTCGCCACGCAGGTGGAAACCAGGCCGCCCACCTTTGTCTTTTTTGCCAATTATCCGGAAAACATCCATTTTTCCTATCAGCGATATATGACCAATAAGCTCCGGGAAGTTTTTAGATTCGACCAATGCCCGATCAAGATTATTTTTCGGAAAAGAGAAAAGAGGGCCTGATGCAGGCTTTACAAATTCTGGTTGTGGATGATGAGGTCAATATCCGTAAGACCTTATCGGTTTGCTTGGAGACCGAAGGCCACAAGGTTTTCGGAGTTAGCAATTTCCAAGATGCCTTGATTGAAGCCGCACACCAGCCTTTTGATCTGGCCTTTGTGGATTTGCGTCTCGGCACGGAGGACGGCCTCGATCTGATTCCGTCGTTACTGGCCGCATCGCCCTGGATCAAAATCATCGTCATCACGGCCTATGCCTCCATAGATACGGCCGTGGAGGCCATGCGACGTGGCGCTACGGACTATATCCCCAAACCTTTCACGCCCGCCCAGGTAAAGCTGGCCGTCCAAAAAATGTTTCAACTACGCACTCTGGAACAGAAAGTGGCCGCCTTGCAGGAAGACCTGGGACGTTCCAATCCCGAGATAAAATTCGATAGTACCAGCCCGGTGATGCAGCGGGCGGTCGATCTGGCCCGGCAGGCTGCCCCATCCGAGGCCACAATTCTGCTGCGTGGAGAAAGTGGAACCGG
Organism: Thermodesulfobacteriota bacterium; assembly: GCA_049520575.1. Taxonomy (GTDB): domain Bacteria; phylum Desulfobacterota; class RBG-13-43-22; order RBG-13-43-22; family RBG-13-43-22; genus RBG-13-43-22. The sequence continues at coordinate 12,722 of JBEKPQ010000043.1, forward strand.
CAAGAGCGTCCTGGCCAAGGCCATTCATGCCTGGAGCAAGCGGGCGACAAAACCCCTCGGCATCATTTCCTGTCCCTCTTTCTCTTCGGAACTACTCGAGGACGAACTTTTTGGCCATGTAAAAGGGGCCTTCACCGGTGCGGTTCGCGATTACCCTGGCCGAGTGGCTGCCTGCGAAGGAGGAACACTCTTTCTGGATGAGATTGGTGATTTGCCGTTGGCCCTTCAACCTAAATTGCTGCGTTTCGTTCGTGATAGGGAGTATGAACGAGTTGGCGATTATACCACCCGAAAGTCCGATGTGCGCCTTATTGCGGCTACCAATGTTGATTTAGAAAAAGCGGCCCAAGAAGGACGGTTTCGGGAAGACCTCTTTTATCGTCTAAACGTGATCCAGATTGAAATTCCGCCTTTGCGCCAACGTTTGGAGGATGTGGTTTTTCTTGCCGAGCAATTATTGGCCTTCTATGGCCGAAATAATCATAGAACCTTTGCCGGATTCACTGAAGAAGCCCTACAAGGGTTAAAACAATACTCCTGGCCGGGCAATGTTGGGGAATTAAGTAATGTCATTGAACGGGCAGCTATCCTATGCAAAAATGATCGCATCGGCATCGAGTGGCTTCCGCCGAATCTGGTATCCGATGCTTCAACTCCTCACATTGGCGACCCCATTACCCTGGAAAAAATGGAGGAACAACATATCCGAAGAATTCTGGCCTTTACCAAATCCCTTCAAGAAGCCGCCGACATCCTGGGTATCGATCAGGCCACCCTCTGGCGCCGCCGTAAAAAATACGGAATCTGAAAACCCGAGTCCCTTATTCCTATGGGTTTGTCCAACCTATCGTAATATAGAGTGCCGTTGATACTTTCTTCCGGGTAGTCATTCATTGTTCTTAATAGCCGCCAAGGCTACCTCGACTTTAAATTCGGGGGGTTGTCGCTTTTTCTTGCTCATAGTTAGCTCCTTCCTTTGGGCTAACTCAGGGTTTATCACATTGTCTAATTTTTGGAGACTACCTCAATTCAAATCTTTTAAATGTAAAACCAGCTTAAAAGGTATTCTTCTAATATAATTCCATACCTTGCAATGGAGCTATTTATTCTTTTCCTCTAGTTATCATTGATCAAAGTTCTTGACATTTATTAAAAAAGCTTTATGTTGAAAATGAAAATCATTTTTATTAATTACTTATCTTTGTTTATGGAAAGACAATTCTTTAAACAGTTTGTAAAAAGCAAGGGGTTACGGCAGACCAGTCAACGGGACAAAGTTGTGAATACCTTTCTGTCCCTGAAGGGGCACACCTCGGCCGAGGAGCTTTTTTTCCAAATCCGTAAAAAGGACAAGCGAATCGGACTTACCACCATCTACAGAACCCTGAAACTTTTAACCCAATGCGGACTGGCGGTCGAAAGGAAATTCAGCGGTCAGGTCAGCACCTTTGAACCGTCCCGGCTTGGGGAACACCATGACCATCTTATTTGTCTTGCATGCGGTCAAGTTTCAGAATTTAAGAATAATACCATAGAGTCCCTTCAAGAGGCCGTGGCCCGTGATCATGCCTTCCGGATTAGTCATCATGTCCTGGAGTTATATGGCTACTGTGCCCCCTGTTATGAAAAGAGTCAAAAGAAAGTTAGAAAATAAATATGAAAACACCTTCCACCTTTACATCTCAGCCTTCTTCATCCGGCCCCCTTAAGATCATCCTGGTTGGAAACCCCTGGTATTGGCCCTGAATATGATGGATGAGGCCAGGGAACGGGGGATTGAGGTAAATCCTGAAGTCCTCCAGGAAACCCTGGGGATTTCGGTTGTCCCCACCGTGGCTACCCGGAAAAAGAGCCTGGATCAACTTTTTCCATCCCCTCAAGGTTCTTCAAAGGCCCTTTCTCTTTTACCTATTCTGCACTCATCGAGGCCGGGATTGAGACTTTAATCTCAAACCTTCCGGAAGCCCCGATTAGTCCTCGATCCTTGGGGGTTATGCTCTTAGCCGCTGACGAGACCTTGAAGCCTAGGCTGGAGAAAGCCTGAATGAAGAAGAAATGGATCGGATTTAAATAAAAGCGGGGCGCTGGTTTTGCTGGCTTGGAGATATTTTATACTAAGCGTGCAATCTGGAATATGAGTATCGCCATTGAGAAAGAAAGTAGGAGTTGATAGACTATAGTGATGATTGGCCATTGCCATGTCTTGGTTTCATGTCGGATTGCCGCTATTGTGGCAACGCAAGGAATAAAAAGAACCTGGACTACCAAAAAAGCTAACGCAGAGGCGGGTGTAAGCACAGTTCTCAACTGCTGTGCCAATCCAGTTTCTTGTCCACTGAGGAGTGTCCCCAGGGTAGCTATTGTGTTTTCCTTGGCTATAAAACTCGATAAGAGAGCTACCATCATTTGCCAGTTCAACCCCATCAGGCGTCCCACAGGCTCTGTTAGCTTTCCAATTTGAGATAGGATACTGGTATTGATATCTCCATGGGGGACAACCGATAATATCCAGATAATTATTGAAACAGTCAAGATTATTGTCCCGGCGCGTTTGATAAACGCCATCGTATTTTGCCATGTCACCAATCCTATGATTCGCGGATTGGGCAAATGGTACAACGGCAACTCCATTAGCAACGCGCTGTCTTCACCACCAACGACAAATCGGTTCATAATGAGCCCTGTGATGATGAGCATAATCAGGCTGAATATCACTAACCCTATTGATACGAATATTGCCTGATTACCAAAAAAGGCGGCTGCAATCAGAGTAACTACTGCCATCCTGGCTGTACAGGGAAGCAGTGGAACGAGGATAATTGTCAGAAGGCGAGACCTCGGCGAATCTATAATGCGTGTTCCCAGGATCGCTGGGACATTACAGCCAAATCCTAAAGCCATCGGTAAGACTGATTTGCCGTGAAGACCGAGCAGGTGCATGAATCTATCGGTTACAAAGGCAGCTCGTGCCATGTAGCCTACATCCTCCATAAATGCCCATGCTGCGAAAAATAGCATCAGTATGGGGATGAAGGTCATAACAGTGCCCACACCACTCAATATACCGTTCGCTAATAAACTTCTAACCCAGGTTGGGATACTAAGGATCGTATTCACAAACGCGCGGCCACTCTCTATCAAATGTACCTCAAGGAAATTCTGTATTGGAATGCCGATGCTGTAAACAAACACAAATATGAGACCCAATACCATCAAGAGAATGAATAAACCTGTTATCGGGTGAGTTGCGGCACGATCAATTTTTTCTGTCAAGGAAACCCTGCCCAGCGGAGGTCTTTCCTGTGTCGCTGTCATCATTTTCCCCACCCACTCAAAGCGTAGAGTGGCAATGGTCACGGCAGCAGATTCGTTCTCTCTAAGATAAGAAACGAGTGAAGACGATTGCCCTGGTGGTACACGCCCCATAATCAGTTTGTTAATCTGTGTGTCGCCTTCAAGCAGCTTCATCGCTGTCCAGTGTTTCGGATAAGGTGCGGTGAGTGAGTCATCCAGCAGCTGCTCCACATGGTCTATCACTTTCTTTATGTCGCTGCCGTACTCAATATGTTTCAATTCACGTGAGCCCGGGAGTTGGCTATACTCTTGTTCGATGGTAGCTAACAGTTCATCGAGTCCCTGGTTCTTCCTTGCGGTAATCGGAATTACAGGTATGTTTAATCCTTCTGCCAGCGCTTTGGCGTCAATCTTCATACCCTGTTGTTGGGCAACGTCCATCATATTAAGAGCAATGATCAGGCGTGGTGACAACTCAATAAGTTCGGCGACAAAATACAAATTCCGCTCCAAACTGGCGGCATTGAGGATAGCAACCACAAAGTCCGGCTTTTCCTTTACAAGATAGTCCCTAGCAATTTGCTCTTCAACGGAGTTAGCCGTTAAACTATATGTGCCTGGCAAATCAACAATATTCATTGTCAAATTGCCTCGGCGCAGCACGCCAGTTTTTTGCTCAACTGTTTTCCCCGGCCAGTTACCAACATGCTGTGAAAGTCCGGTCAACAGATTGAATACTGTGCTTTTACCAGTGTTGGGGGCTCCAGCGAGAGCCACCACAATTCTCTTTTCATTTATCTTTTCTATCATGTTGTTTCGTTCCGGGTAACAGTAATGTGCTCAGCCAGATCTCGCCCCAAAGCTATTTCCGTATCATGCACCTTGACCAAAACCGGACCACTATTGAAGTTCTCTAGCATCTTAACCACACTACCGGGTGTAAAACCCAGAGAAAGACAGCGCCCCAGCAAACTACGTTCACCCTTATATTCTTTTAAGATCCCCGAATGTCCGGGAATAAGTTTGCTTAGAGGTGTTTCTTCTTTAACGACGTTTGTTCGACGGATAGTGGCTGGTTGTGCCTGAAGAACTGCAGCCAGCTTCGCGCTTAGTCGGATTCTTTTCTTGCCAGCTTCCAATTCAAGTGAACCATCTTCATTCTTCCTTAGTATTGTTACCACAACTTGTGGCTTTAACCCTTTTTTTTCAACCTCCCTGAGTAATACGGAATCACCCTCGTCAATGGCAAGAATATTTACCCGTTGAAGTGCCTGGAAACTTGTAAGAGGTACGGCTTTTTCCTCCTTAACGTTGCCTTTTTTATCAGGAATAGAATGCCCATGAGGACAGGTATCGGTGTCGCCTAGAATGACAGCTAATCTTTCTTCAACTTCTGGAACATCGACGTGTTCCAACTTACAGGCTGCCTCATGTACCTTATCCCATTTCATGCCAAGGACATCTGTTAGAAATCTCTCCCACAACCGATGCCTGCGAATTACTCCAAGCGCTTTCTCCACGCCAAGATCGGTTAGCGTAGCACCTTTACTTGATTGATAGTCAATCAACCCTTTGCTTTCAAGATTTTTCAGCATATCTGAAACTGCAGGTTGGGATACTCCCAAATCTCTGGCCAAAAAAGAGGTAGAAGCCGACTCCCCCTTGCTTTGCTCCTTGTATATAGCCTCCAGGTATTCTTCGGTTCTTTCACTATCCATTGAAGCCTCCAATAATTAAGTTAGCTTAATTATCGCACAGCTGTTATTTTTAAGCAAGAACTATTTTTAATCGCCTTTCAATGTTTTTCTCGAAAGTGCTGGGCAACATATTGAATATCCCTAACTTATGGACTAAAATTCAAGGTATGAGTTGAGGCAAGCCACAAAGTTGATTACGGTAACTGGGTATCAAAGAAGTTCTTTTATATTTCCGCCTTATTAGCTGTCATATTCTTAGGTTTATCTTTTTTGTCGTTGTGATTCTTAATGATACATTCCTCTTTTTAATATCCACAGCCTATGTTATCTATGCTTATTTCCAGTTCTCACCCAGAGGTTGCAATTTCCAGGAAAAGATAAAGGATTTGGCATTTAATCAGCTGGGTTGGCATGGAGATGGTATTTGATAAAAACTTGCTTTTTGATTGAAAGGGGATCAGGAAAGAAAAATACAGGGCTAAGGTAAAAACAAGGCATTAAGTTTGGGTGGGGGCCGCTGTCAGATCAAATCGCAGTCGGTACAGGTTACTTCATTCGCGGAAAATCTGACAAAAAAGGACTTGACACAGACACACCGGAGGTTGTATTAAGAAAATGCTGCTATACAGGAAACGCAGAAACACTAAGAAGGTGCTCCGTAGCTCTGTGTAGCTCTTTTAACTTGAACATATTGTTTTTTTTGGGTTCAAGGGTCCCGTTTTTCTGTTTCATAAAGTCAATGAGGCCATGAAGGCCCTCTATCCGTTTGAATGCGGAGTGGGCCTTCGTGGTTTTTTTTTGCGCAAAGCCGTACCGAAACTACCCGCCCCTTCTGTTTTAATTTATTACGAAAGTCGCAAAATCAAATTTTACATCTTACTTCATTAATTTCAATAGGGAGAAGATTATATGGTGAAGATTGCCCTCTTAATTTGCGCCTGGGTCATTCTGGCCTCCTTCTCTGTTTGCGTGTGGGCGGCGGACACGGACAGCAGTGCGCCACCAGCGGAAATATCCTCACCTGCTACAGGTGAGATTCCAAAGGGCGCTGTTCAATCGTTATTGTTGCCCGAGATAGTAGTTGAGGGGCGAAGCGACAACATGCTCGGCATCAGTGATACTTCTACTCAGGGCACGATTGGCGCCCAACAACTGGAAGAGCGGCCCATCTCCCGTCCCGGAGAAGTGCTCGAGACCATGCCCGGAGTCATCGTCACTCAGCATAGCGGCGACGGAAAGGGTAACCAGTATTTTCTCCGCGGCTTCAATCTCGACCACGGCACGGACCTAGCCAGCTTTTTCAACGGCATTCCGATCAACTTGCCTTCGAACGCTCATGGCGAGGGCTACACGGATCTCAATTTTCTCATTCCCGAACTGATCAAGAAGATAGACTACGGAAAAGGGCCAAACTTCGCCAACGTGGGGGACTTCGGCTCTGCCGGCTGGGAAAATATTCAAACCTTTCAGACCCTTCCTGCCGGCCTGGCCAAGATTGAAGTGGGCAGTTGGAATTATGAGCGCGGCCTGTTGGCCGATTCGACCAAGGTCGGCCAGGGCAATCTCCTCGGCGCCCTTGAATGGGTGCACAGCGACGGACCTTGGGACGTGCCCGAGAATTATGTGAAATTAAATGGAATAGTAACCTACAGCCAGGGAAACACCAGTCAGGGCTTCAGTGCAACGCTGATGGGCTATCACGGCACATGGAATGCGACCAACCAAATACCGGAGCGAGCGGTCGCCGAGGGACTCATCGACCGTTTCGGAAACCTGAACCCGACTGATGGAGGTCTAACTGACCGCTACACCCTGTCAGCCGAATATCATCAAGCCGACGATCACTCGGCTACAAAGATCCTGGGATATGTGTATTACTACAACATGGGGCTCTGGAATGACTTCACCTTCTTCATGGATGATCCCGTCCATGGGGACCAGTTCGAGCAAAAAGACACGCGATGGGTGCAGGGGGTGAGAGCAAGCCGGACATGGTTCGGCAACTGGTGCGGCTTGACAATGCAAAACACTATCGGATTCGACATTCGAAACGACGTGATACATGACAGCCTGTTTCACACCGAGAACCGGATAGTGCTGTCTACAACTCGTGCCGATGATATCGTGGAAACGGACCTGGCCCCCTACTTTGAGAACAAGATTAATTGGCTGCCATGGTTTCGCACCGTTGCGGGCTTTCGCCTAGATTTCATTAATTTCAACAACAAGAACCTTTTCACCTATTATACCAATGGCCCCAACCCCGCCGACAGCGGAAACCAGTTTGCGTACACTCCTGAACCTAAGCTGTCTTTGATCTTCGGCCCATGGGCAAAGACGGAGTTCTACCTGAACGGTGCTATGGGCTTCCACACCGACGACGCGCGGGGTGTAAATACTACTCAAGATCCGACAACCGGCGTGCCGGTGCAACGGGCCTTACCGATAGCGCAAACGTTGGGTGCGGAGGTTGGCGTACGCACCCTCGCCATCCCAAACCTCCAAAGCACATTGACGTTCTGGGTGCTGAGGCTGCAATCCGAACTAATCTTTGACGGGGATACAGGTACGACCGAACCCAGTCCTTACCCTGATCTTCGCAAGGGGGTGGAATGGGCAAACTACTACACGCCGACCAAATGGCTGACGATTGACGCAGATTTTGCCAACTCCTCGGCGCATTACCTGGGAAATCCGGTGGGGGGCGATTATGTCCCCGAAGCGGCCAGCCTAATTATTTCCTCCGCCATCACGGTGCATGACCTAAAAGGCTGGACTGCCAGCCTGCGGTGGCGATATTTTGGACCTCGCGCCTTGACCCAGGACAATAGCGAACGCTCCCCCAGCACCAGCCTGCTATATTTCCACCTAAGCTACAAGATCAACAAAAACTGGTTGATTGAGGGAGACATCTTCAACCTCCTCGATGCGAAAGCCGACGATATAACCTACTATTACACCTCCCGGCTGCCAGGAGAGCCGGCTGCGGGTGTAAATGATTTCATGTTCCACGCGGCCGAGCCGCGCACCTTCCGCGTTGCACTGACGTACCATTTTTAGTGACTTTAGGCATGATGGAACGGTATCCTTTCCCGTCCACTCTTAGTCAGTAGTATGCCGATGGACCGAGAAATCCTGGATTTGGCCGCAGAAATCCCGAAAAATCTTTCCCACGAGAACCCACCACGATTCATTTCGTTTCTCCTGCCTGTTCTCATTTTAGACATCTCCTCATAAGTTAATCTATCGTGTCCATTTTTTTAGGGGAAGTACTAGGTCCGCTGGAGTGATTTGTTGGGCGGTCAACCTGTTACCTATCTCCCCGTTCGGTCACCTATTTGGAGAATTCGTCATAGATAATTAACGCCCATTTTTTGAAACTGATCGACTCGTAATTCGATATTTCTTTTTACGAAGGTGTCAAGATTAATTGAAGGAGTGTGAATGTGCAAGATTTAAACAATATTTTAAGAATTTAACAATTTGAAGGAAAGGGGGTGCTTTGTGAAACTGCGTTGGTCTCGGCAGTCCCGTCGAGGACGCATAGAAATCATACTGATGATCGATTTGCTGTTTTTCCTTCTGGCAACCTTCATTCCCTGCCCGTTAATCTACCTCGAGGCAAGGTTGTACCCCTGCACACCATAACCGTGGTAACACTCTGGGTACCGATCAGGCCACCCTCTGGCGTCGCCGTAAAAAATACGGGATCTGAGAAAAACCTGAGTCCCTTATTCCTGTGGGTTTGTCCAACCTTTCGTAATAGTGATAGCCGTCGATACCTTTTTAAGGGTAGTTATTCATTGGGATGAAAGAATTTCCTTGCATAATTACGGTGGTTCCATTATGTTGCCTGTAACTATAAGGTGGCCTGTTAAAAATGAAATTCACAATTTGGTTTTCTTGACCTATGAGTTTATCATTTTAAGCTAATGAAAAGAAAATTTACGCTATTCCTGCTACTTTGTTTTTCTATCTCCTTCCTGGGACTCACCTTTCATCACCATCAGGATGGAGTCCCCCATGACGATTGTTCCCTCTGTTTTAATGTCACCCACCAGGCCAATTTGGCTTTTGTCGATGTTCCTCAAATCGCACCACCAACTTTCGATATTTCCCTTATCTCTTTAGAAAATACGATCAACTTTTCCGGTATTTTTTGCTCTCTCTACTCAAATCGAGCCCCCCCCGCATAGTTTCCAAACTCCAAAACGACTTTGATTTAAGAAACCAAGAGACATTTCATCAGAAAAGCTGAATAGGAGGAGATGTCATCATGAAGACCATGATTACACTCGTCATACTTGTATTTTTATCATTTTCGACAGTCCTGTCTGCTGAGACCTTGGAAGATCGAATAAAAATCCTTGAGGAGACTCTCAAAAAACAGGAACAAACCCTCTCCGAGCAACGAAAGTTGATTGAAGAATTAAAGGCAGCAATCCAGTCCCCTACTCCCTCCGCTGGTGCCGCGACGACTCAGACCGTAGCGCCCGTGCCGATGCAACAGCAAGTACAGGAGTTGAAGGAGCAGGTGGATCAGGTGGTCGAGGCGCAGAAGAAGACCGTTCCCAGCATATTCAATCCTTCCATCGGACTCGTGGGTGAAACGGTTTTCTCCTACCGCAGCAAGGGAAAGAACGACACGGGCAGCGACCGGCCCGGCGGGTTCGACGTATTCCAACGTTCGGTGGAATTGAACCTGAGCGCTTCGGTCGATCCCTTTGCCCGAGGCTATGCCGTGATCAATGCTTCCGCTGACCCGATTACCGGCGAATCGAGCGCGACCGTGGAGGAGGCCGCCCTCGTCACGACTTCACTGCCCTATAACCTGACCGTTCAAGCCGGGCGATTTTTCGCTGAATTTGGTCGCTTGGCCTATATCCACGATCATGAACTGCCCGTTGTGAACCGTCCTCTGGTGCTCGATCGATACATCGGCGGCGAATCAAAAACAGACGGAATACAGCTCAATTACCTGCTGCCGATCCCGCATTACGTGAGCCTGACCGTGGGCGCAGGCAATCAGTTCGGCGACACACCTAATAATGTCGGTGATTTCCGTGCCTTCAGCGGGTTGAATTTTTGGGGCCGCGCATCCACTTTTTTTAACCTGACACCCGATATCTCCTTTGAGCCCGGCCTTTCAGGGCTGTGGAATCCGAGTGCCAATGCCCGTGGCGGCGCGCTTCTCCAACCCGATGGCAGCACACTCTCCGAACGTGAACGCCGCCTTTACGGAGCCGACTTCGTGCTGAGCTGGCGGCCGCTGCGCAACAATCAGTTCCAGAGCCTCACCTGGGGAACCGAAGTGCTCTACAGCGACAACCGCTTTGACGTTAATTCACCAGGCGGCGACCTGTCCAGCCGCTCCGTTGGCTCCTTGGGCCTATATTCGTATCTCGCTTACAAGTTCCATCGGCAATGGACCGCAGGGTTCGCCTTTGACTATGTGGAGGACGCGCTGAATAAAGAAGCTAAAACCTCAGCCTACTCTCCCTACCTCACCTGGTCTTTGAGCCACTGGAATCAACTGCGCCTTCAATACACACACACCGATAACAATGCCGCGACCGGCCTGCATTCTGATGATGCCGTTTATCTGCAATGGACCTGGATCATCGGCTCACACTCGCATGGGTGGCAGCAACGCTGACCCTAAAAAAGGAGGAACCCAAAATGAAATCTAAATTGTTCACTTTAATAACGATCATCGCGCTCACCGGGGTATGGTCCGGTTGGGCCATGCCTGCTCAGGCGGCTAAAATCCAAATTGTCACGACATTGACCGACTTAGCGGACTTTGCCCGCGCTATAGGCGGTGACCTGGTCGAGGTCCACAGCCTGGCCACAGGTGTCGAAGACACCCACGGGGTCCCGATGAAACCAAGCTTCGTACCGATAATGAACCGGGCGAACCTCTTGGTCCTGGTGGGTTTCGATTGCGAGCACGCCTTCCTGCCCGCGCTGCTGGAAGCGAGCAAGAATCCACACATCCAGATCGGCACTTCCGGCTACGTGGACTGCTCGAAGGGCATTATCCCCCGCGATGTGCCCAAGTCAACCGATCACTCTGCGGGGGACGTCCATCCCTATGGCAACCCGCACTACGTGCTCGACCCAGTATTGGCGAAGACTGCAATTGAGAACATCTATAACGCCCTGGTAACCTTCGCCCCACAGTATCGTGGAGAATTCATACGCAACCGCAATGCCTACCTCAGCAGGCTCAACGCCAAGATTGCCGAGTGGGAGAAGGAAGCCAAACCACTCAAAGGCGTGAAGTTCGTATCCTATCACGAGCATTGGCCCTACTTCGCAGAGCGCTTTGGCCTGGACTATTTCGGCACAATTGAACTGAAGCCGGGTATCGATCCGACCGCACGTCATATTGAGGAATTAATCACCGAGATGAGAGCCAAGCATGTTCCAATCGTCGTGCGCGAGCCGCAGTTTCCCGAAAAGGTGCCGAAACGCATCGCCGAACAGACCGGTGCAATCCTGATAAAGTTGCCCATCATGCCGGGCGCCGTACCCAACACGGATACCTACATTAAGATGATGGACTATATCGTTCACACCATGGTCACCGCTGCGCAAGGCAGGACATAAACATACGGAGAAAGGGATCCATCCGTACCTTATCCGGGTGGATCCCATGAACAGACATATGAATGAAGCGCTCATCACATTGGACAACCTAAGTATCGGGTACAATGGCCAGTCCGTACTGTCCGGAATCTCGCTCTCTCTTGCCCGGGCCAGCTTCACCGCTATTCTGGGTATCAACGGTTCAGGCAAATCGACCCTGCTCAAGACAATACTTGGACTGCTTCCCCCGATCTCGGGCCGCATTGACTCCGAACCGCTGGTGTTCGGTTACGTCCCTCAATCCATTCAGTTCGATCCGGTTTATCTGTTGACAGGGTTCGAGGTAGCCCTGATGGGCGTCTATGGACGCATCCGACCCGGGCATTTTGTCCCACCGACCGAAAGGGCCCTCACCCGGGATTGCCTGCGCGCCGCCGGAGCTGAAGCCTTTGCCGAGAAACCTTTTGCCGAGCTCTCCGGTGGCCAGAAGCAACGGGTTCTCATCGCCCGAGCCCTGACGACGCATCCTGACGTCCTGGTGCTCGACGAACCCACCGCCGGTGTAGACCAAGCAGCGACGCAAGCAGTGCTGGAATTTATTGTCCAAATCCGTAAGGAAAGGAAAATTACCATCTTGCTTGTCACGCATGACTTTACGGTGGTGCGCCATCACGCCGAGCAGGTCATCTGGCTTCACGAGGGCAGGGTGCTCCATGGCACCACGAACGAACTGCTCACCCGGGAGAAGATGGCGGAAATTTTTAAAATGGAGATCGGCTGATATGGAAACGTTATATCAAATTCTCTCACCCGCTTTCCTCCTGCGTAATTCGGTTTATGCCAGCATACTCATCGGCTTCGCTTGCCCCCTCGTCGGTGTGTTTCTGGTGATGCGCCGGTTGGTATTCATGGGTGTAGCCCTGCCGCAGATTTCCTCTACGGGCATAGCTATCGCCCTCTCGCTTCCCTTATGGTTCGGATTCAAACTGGCCGATCATGGCTCACAAAGCGCTCACGCATTTGCTTTTGTAGGCTCGACAATCTTCTCGTTGACTGCGATCCTGGTGCTGGCCTTTCTGGAACGACGCGGGCGCGGCCTGCCCGAAGGTCGACTTGGCGCCGCCTATGTCGTGGCCTCGGCATTGAGTATCCTGTTGCTGTCAAAAAACCCCTACGGCGAAATCGGTTGGTTGGACCTGCTGAAGGGGGAGGTGATCACCGTCTCCAATTTCGATCTCGTGCTGACGGCAGCCACCCTTACACTCGTTCTCGCCATACTCGGACTGTTCCATAAGGAGTTGCTCCTCGTCTCGTTCGACCGCGAGATGGCAACGATACTTGGCAAAAACGTTGTTTTCTGGGATGTACTACTCTATTTACTGATCGGCCTGACCGTTTCCATGGCAGTACTCAGTGTCGGTCCGCTGATCGCCTTCGGATTTTTGTTGATTCCCGCGCTGACGGCACACCTGTTCGCCCGGAATATGCGCGCCTTCACGACGCTGGCTTCTTTGATCGGCGGCACAGCCGCCTTCCTCGGCTTCTGGATCGCCTATCAATGGGATCTACCGGTCGGCCCGACCGATGTTGTTCTCCTGGGTCTGTTCTACGCGATAGCCGGAGTTATCGCCAAGCTGCTCTCCGGCGGCCCACGACAGTCTCAAAAGGCTTAGACTGCACAGTTCATAGCTGGGCCGGTTTTGAAGGAATAGACGGATTTTTAGAAAAAAGGCTTCCATTCGGCTTTTAAGGATTTTTCTACAAACTCGTTAGACTGAAAAAGGGGGAGAGCGAGATGGGAAATGCTTTGCGGTTCTCGCTTATATTCATTGGTTTCGTATCACCGTTTCTTAGCCAGCAGCTTATGGCTGAGCCAGCAGAACAAAAAGAGATTCGAGCTGAAGGGGTAATCGAAAACTACGATGCTGTCAGACACACACTCGAGCTGAAATACACCGAAGACCATGTCCGCCTACTATCCCTGTACAAGTCGTCCATTGTTGTCGCTGAGGCAAGGTTCATAGATAACGGAGACGGTACGGTCACGGACATGAGGCGGAAAATAATGTGGCAACAGGGCGATAATGGGAAAGAGGTCACCTTCCAGGAGGCTCAGCAGTACTGCAAGACTCTACGGCTGGGTGGCTATGCTGATTGGCGTCTGCCCGGACCGGACGAACAAGAGACCGCGGTGGTTTTCGAATTGATGAGGCCCAGACATTCTCGCGATGTCTATGCCCATTTTGATCTCTATTGGTCATCAGACCCCACGGTCTTGCTCCCTTTCAACTATCGCCCCGCTCATGGGTCACAGGTCTCGAGGGCATACCCTGCAAAGGGCGACGACAGAGCCTTCGTAAGAGCTGTCCGCTCGTTAGGGTCTGCTAAATCCGGCTGCGATAGCTGAGGGGATTTTCCGAATAAAAAGCGGAATCGTCATGATGATGATACGGTAAGGCCAGGACGGAAAGCAAAAAAAGGAGGACTAGACCGCCGGTCCATATCCTGGCAGATCTGTAACGCTTTTGGGAAAGAGTAATCAAAGGTGACATGGTTATAAATGTTGAATTTGATAATTAACTCATTTGTCTTATGGTGTCTTATGGCATCCTGGTAAGCCTTCTACAAGGGGAAAATTCCCCTCCTTTCTTTCTTTTTTGTAGCTAATCCGTATTTCTATTCGTTGTCTTGGGCAAGACCGCCGATTATCAGTTTCCATTGAAGCGCACAATTTTATTAAATCTTTACGGTAGAGCCGCTAGGCTCCTTGCAATTTTCAAGGAATTTTAGAACCCTTTCTTGAGAAACGCAAGACTCCAAATCAGCCTTATAACTAAACTTACTAATTTTTCAATAAGTTATAGCCAAGAATTTCTGGCATACCCTTTGCTATCTTTAATTGAGATAAATATCTTTCCGATCAATCCTTACTAAACAGGAGGATTCCTGAAATGACTCTTTTAATCTGGTTAGTGGCCATGTTTCTCTTGGGCCTTGGGGTGATAGGACTGTGTTACCTCTTCATGGAGGCTTGCGACAGAATATAAGACAGACAGGAGGTGATATTGATGATCTATTTGACAGCGGCTGTAACGGTCTTCTTGTTTGTTTATTTAGTCGCGGCCCTGATACGGCCGGAATGGTTTTAAAAAAAGAAGGCCGTAATGGATATTTGGGATACTGAAAGGAGTTAAAACAATGTTTATTCAAACCTGGTTACATCCCTTTGCGCTTCTGGCAACAGCGACCGTCATCGCTATTCCCTTAAGTCGCTACCTGGCCTGGATCATGGACGGGAAATACCGGCCCTGGCCCATCCTGGGCTGGTTCGAAAAACGCTTAGACAGCGGTCCGCAGGACTGGAAGCAATACACCGGCTCCTTGTTGATCTTCAACGCTTAGCGTGGCTTCATTCATAACGAACACGAACATCCAGCACTATGCCGGGGACGTTCATTTTTCGAATTTCAGTCAGATCTTCTTTGACATCTTTAATATGTTTGTATCGGCTGCGGTGGGATTCTCCGCACTGGTGGCGATCATCCGGGCTTTGCGCAGTGACTCCAAGCTCGGCAACTATTTCGTGGACATGTGGCGGATTGTCGTTTACATGTTTGCGCCGATCGCCTTTGTCATCTCCCTCATTTTTCTGGTGCAGGGCAGTCCGATGACCATGAAGAGCTCGTATCAGGTCTCAACCCTCGAACCCGCGGCCATGGGAACTACGGACAAGGGCGAGGTCAAGCAGCAGACCATCGTGGTCGGGCCGGTGGCGGCCCTTGAGTCCATCAAGATGCTCGGGACCAACGGGGGCGGATTCTTTGG
>JBEKPQ010000044.1:0-27324 GCA_049520575.1 Thermodesulfobacteriota bacterium
CCACAGGCGGTTCCAGTTCCCTTGCTCCAAGATAAGGTCATCATCACCACTAAGGGATATGACTGCCCTTTGAGCCGGGATTTCTGTTTACAGAGGGCGGAAAAACGCGGGCTCGGCCGGCGCCAATATTATGTGATCGGACATGACGCCTTAACCGACCAGTCCCTGGCTTCCTTCCGGGGAAGGCTTGGGTACCTGGACGACAACAATTTCAAGGAAATTGTCACCACGGCCTTTTATACCGACACTTTTAAGCTGCCCTGGGATATGCAGAAAACTTTTTTTGCTTACTTGGATGCCGTGGACCAACTCCAGGGGGCCTCCTTGAAAAAAAACTTTCTCGACACCTTTGACGAAGACGATAATGGGATTGTAACTTATGAAGAATATGGAAAGAAAGGGCTTTATGGAACCCAAATGTTTTTGGGGGGACTCAGTCAGAGCCTAAAGGCGGAAGAAAATGAGGCCGAGACCTTCCGCGCCTCCTATGCCGTACTGTCCACCTCCCTGCGATGTTCCAATCCGGAATGGAACCCGGAAGGTCATCAAATCACCAGAGAACAAATTTATGGTTCGGTCTGCGGTGTTGCCCAGCTCATGTCCTTTTCACCGGGAGAGCAGGAAGACCCCTATGTTCCCGGTCTTATGTGGGGCAAAGGGAAATGGCCCAGCTATTCTCTGGCCTATGACCGTTATCTTAAGCAAATGATTTTCGGATATCGATACCCGGCCAGGGTTGGAATTGCCTGCCTATATGGTACTGTTTGCGCCTATGCCGATCACAGACAAAACGATCGGAAATTTATCGGCAAGGTGCCCGGGATTCCCAACACCAAGGGGCCTCAGATGTATGTGGAGGCGGTGCGAGAGGGCCGAATGAAACCTTTAGATTTCACCTTCTACGTCCCAACCGGAGTCGGCGGAATGGACCTTCCCAATGTTCAGGAAAGCAACGATTCCAACCAAGTGTTTACCGTTCTGTTTGAAGGTGGAAGCATCCAGTGGCCTGATATGCGATATGGGAATTCAGATCTCGACCGATGAAGGTCCGCTCAACGACCTTATTTGGCCCAGTTTAGACCTGAAAATGATTTTTCTTTGAACCTTAAACCTTGGGCCTTCGGCCATCGACCACTTGAATCCTTGACTCCTCAAATCCTTCTGTCATTATCAATTCTTTGGGAAATGATATAGGAATTAGTCATCAATAGCCTGCGTGGCAATCGTCTGCAAATCCGCCCTAATGTTGAGATGATCATAGGGACGCACCTGGGTGAGAACCATACCGAACAGCTTCTCCCGGGGATCGTTCCACCAATAGGTACAGAAGGCGCCCCCCCAGGTATAGGTGCCTTCGGTGGCCATATTGTGGGTTTGCCCCCTGTCCCGGGTGACACCGAATCCCAGACCGAATCCGTTGCCTGGTCCGGTCAGCCAAACCGGAAGATCGCCGATATGATTCATGGTCATCAGCTCGACCGTTTTCCGGCTCAGGATTCTCACCTTCCCGCTCTTTCCCCCATTCATGAGCATATCGGCAAAGCGGAAATAATCCGAGGCCGTGGAGACCAATCCGCCGGACCCCATATAGTAGATGCCGGGTTTGCTGAGCCAAAAACTCTCCGTCGTATCGGAATCGACCGATTGGATCTTTTTATCTTCCCCTGGGGTGTAGGCCACGGCAAAGCGGGGCAGTTTTTCTTCAGGCAGAAAAAAATGAGTGTCCGTCATACCCAGGGGATCGAAGATATGTTCCTGAAAATATTCGGCCAGGGTTTGTCCTGATAAAACCTCCACCAGACGGCCCACCACACAGGTGGCGCGGGAATAATCCCACATCTTCCCGGGATGATTATTAAGGGGAACCGTGGCCAGACGGTCCACAAAATCGCCGATGACCTCTTTGCGGCTGCGGAATTTGGTGGCCTGTTTATACACTTCCTGATTTTGAGGGTTGTATTCCGTGGCAAAACCGGCTGTGTGGGTCAGGATATGCATAACATTGATGGGAGGGTCGGCCGGCACCAGATCATATCCCCTTCCTTTGAATACAGCCACCTGCATATTCTTATAAGCCGGCAGCCAATTGGAAATAGGATCCCCAAGTTGAAATTTGCCCTGTTCATACAACATCATCAAGGCGACAGAGGTTATCGGTTTGGTCATTGAGGCGATGCGAAAAATTGTTTCCTTGGTCATAGGGATTTGTTTTTCAACATTCTGAAACCCGTGGACATCGAAATGAACGATCTTCCCCTGACGGGCGACCATGGTGACCGCACCGGGGATCAACTGTCGGTCGATATATCCCCGGATCATCGGTTCTATTCGTTTCAAGCGTTCAAAAGACATTCCGACTTTATCGGAATCGGCAAAGGGTAGATTGTTGATCATCGTCTTCCTCCATTTGATTAAATATGAATTTGTTGATGAGTGGGTATCTTAATAAGATCGAATTTTCTTTTGGTATATCTTCCTTGAACAGATAAGTCAAACGCAAAGGTGATAAAGAATAAGCCGGATGAAATCTAATGATATCCAATAATACCTATGACTGCCTTGACAGTCTAAAGAGCCCTATGATAGATTCTTTTTTATTAAGGCAGGAAGGCTGAGGATGACTGATTCAGGATCGAAAAATGTGATTGACGAAATATTTCACCCCAGATCGATTGCCGTTATCGGCGCCCGCTCCAACGAATCGTTGGAAAACGACGGCTGGGTATCCAGACTGATCGCTTTTGGTTATAAAGGAACGATCTACCCGATCAATCCCAAGGCGACTGAAATCATGGGGCTCAAAGCCTATCCTTCCATCAAGGACGTCCCAGGGCCAGTAGATCTAGCTATCTTCAATGTCCCTTTCAGGATATCGGACCGGGTCATGACTGATTGTGCCGCCAAAGGGGTCAAGTTCGCCCATGTTTTTACGGCCGGATTCAGCGAGACCGGCAAGCCGGAAGGAATCAGGCTGCAGAACGAAATAGAGCGCATCGCCAAGCATGCCGGAGTGAGGGTGATCGGGCCCAATTGCATGGGGCTTTATTATCCCCGAGGAGGCATCACCTTCGGCAGACTGCTGTCGAATAAGCCCGGCACAGTGGCCTTTGTTTCTCAGAGCGGGGCCTCAGCCGCCCGAGTGGTGGCCCAGGGCACTGAACGGGGTATTTATTTCAGTAAGGTTGTCAGTTATGGGAATGCCATTGATCTGGACGGAACGGATTTCATCGAATATCTTTCATCCGATCCGGAGACCAGGGTAGTCACCTCTTATATCGAAGGGGTAAAAGAAGGTCGGCGATATTTCGAGGTCATCCGAGAATGCAACAGAAAGAAGCCAGCGATCGTACTCAAGGCCGGAATCACCGAAGGCGGCAGCAGGGCAGCGTCTTCTCATACCGCGTCCCTGGCCGGTTCTGAAATCATCTGGGACGCTTTTTTCAGGCAGACGGGAGTCGTCCGTGTTGACGACCTGGAGGAGCTGCTTGACGTGGCCATGGCCTTCGTCTATCTTCGTCGTCCGGCCGGGCGGCGCGTTGGAATCGTGGGACGGGGCGGCGGACTGGGGGTCGTAGCTACGGATATGTGCGAAAAAGCAGGGCTAAAGGTCCCTGAATTTCACATGGAAACCCAGAAACGATTAGAGCAACTGATTCCCGATGCGGGGACAAGTGCCAGGAATCCGGTGGAACCCGACCGGGGTTTGGCCGCCTGGGCCGTCTTTTATGAGGAAGGCCTGAAAGCCATAGATGCAGACCCCAATATCGATTTCATATTGACCCACCTTGGGATCGATATTTATGGGGGATTCGGAAGCCAATTGAGCCAGTCTTTAGACGAAGCCATCAATATTCTTATTAAGCTTTCCAAACAATTGTCAAAACCTTTGGTTATCATACTCTATGCGGGAGGACGGGCGGAAACGATCAACGCCGTAGTTCAGGCGCAAAAAAGATGCCTGGAGGCAGAGCTTCCGGTTTATCCCAACGTACCCTCTGCGGCCAAAGCCGTCAGCCGTTTTATCGGCTATCACGAATTTTTGGACCACACAGCATCCAAGTAATACTGTCATAGATCCCCTTAGACTAGCCTTAAAGCCTCCGACTGGGGATAAGGGTTTGCCATACATATTGAAAGTTGTCTGCCGGCCAAAAAACAAAACTTCTTCCTAACCTTCCCCCTCGCCTTTGATTCTCTTTTTCTCCTTGACCATGTCTTTTTCGTTCCATATACTCTTCCATCAAAAAGGAATTTCTTATCAAAAAAATAGGTTAAAGCGAGGTTGTGACATGACAGCATCATCAAAGAATCCTGATATGATCTACCGTACTTTAGGCAGCACCGGTGAAAAGGTCTCCGCCATCGGGCTGGGAGGCTGGAATCTTGGAGCGCCGTTCGTGGATGAAAAGACCAGCATACAGATAACACGCACCGCGCTGGACCGCGGCATGAATTTCATTGACAACAGCTGGGATTATAACAACGGCGATAGTGAAATCAGAGTTGGTAAAGTCCTGAAAGACGGCTATCGTAAAAAAGCCTTCGTGATGACGAAAATTGACGGACGTAACAGGAAAGAAGCAACCAAGCAGCTGGAGGAATCCCTCAAGCGTCTCGATATTGACTGCATCGACCTTGTCCAGCACCACGAAGTCCTCCGCTTCGAAGACCCTGATCGGATTTTTGCGGAAGATGGTGCTAATGCGGTCCTGGAAGAAGCACGCAAGGCTGGCAAAATACAGTATATCGGGTTCACCGGGCATAAAGACCCGCGGATCCACCTTAGTATGCTGGAAGTTGCCTCCGGGCACGGCTTCCGCTTTGACACCGTCCAGATGCCACTCAATGTCATGGATGCCCACTTCCGCAGCTTTGAAAAGCAAGTGTTACCGATGCTGGTCAAGCAGAAGATCGGAGTGCTGGGGATGAAGGCCCTGGGGGCGGGAATGATCCTGAAACCCAGGATTGTCACACCGATTGAATGCCTGCATTATGCTATGAATCTCCCCACTTCCGTGGTCATCACCGGGATCCATAGCATGAAGCTGCTTGACCAGGCTTTTGAAGCCCTGCGGACTTTCCACCCGATGAGCAAGGAAGAGGTTGCTTCCCTGCTGGCAAGAACGGCGGAAGCGGCAAAAGACGGAAAATATGAAATGTTTAAGACCAGCACGATGCATGATGCTACCGCGCGAGACCCGTCTTTGTTGGGGGAGGATTCGGAGCAGGTACGAAATATGTTCAGCTAATCCAGTGCTCAAACGTTCTTTGGAATACATCATTATAGAAGATAATCATCAAGATCGTTAATCCGGGAGTTGTTGAATTCGTTGAAAATGGGTAGCTAACGCATTCCCCACAGCTTGCTGCGTGGGTTAGTGAGCGATCTTTAAACAATAAACTGTTACCTTACATAGAAACATAGAAGATTTCCTGCACTTTAATGCAGGGAACTTCAATTTTCCAATAAGAATTAAGTGAGAATTAAGGAGGTAATTTAAATGACCCCAGCCCTGGAAGGAATCAAAGTTATTGATTTATCGCAAGTGGCGGCCGTTCCCATGTGCGCCAGGCATCTGGCCGATTTCGGGGCGGATGTCATCCATATCGAAAACCTCGCTGGAGACTCCTGGCGCAGGTATCAGGACAGTCAGGTAAAAGCCATGAACGGCGCACCATCGGAGTTCAACTATATGTGGGAGGTTTACAACCGCAACAAGAGAAGCCTTACGCTTAACATCGCGGAGGAGAATGGGCGAAACGTGCTCAGCAAGTTGCTTTCAAAGGCGGATGTGTTCTTAACCAATCTGCGGGGATACGAACTGGAACGCTTTCAGCTTTCCTACGAAGATATTAAGGCTTTAAATCCCCGCATCATAGGCGGATATCTATCCGGCTACGGAACAAAGGGCCCTGATAAGGATTCCCCGGCCTATGATATGACAGCCTACTGGGAGCGTTCGGGAATAGCCTATGCCTTCTCCTTACCAGGCGTACCAGTCATGGGATTTCGCGCGGGCTTTGGAGACAACTTGGCGGGTTTGGCGCTGGCGCACGGCATCATGACGGCGCTCTATGTACGGGAACGGACGGGAAAAGGCCAGGAAATCAATGTATCCCTCTTGCATGCGGGACTATATCAGCTATCTTACGACATTGTTGGGGCGCTGAACACGGGGCTCGACTTTGCCGACTGGCGGGAAAACCCGCCGCAAGACATCCTTGACCAGGCGCAGCTCGCCGTTATGCAGATCGGCCTCTTCTATGCCGGCAAGGCGATCAATCCTTTAGCGGCTGTTTACTCGACGAAAGATGGGCGTTTCTTTCTGTTTTTATCACTTCAGCCGGACCGTTACTGGAAAAGATTCTGTTTGGCCATCGGGAGGCAAGACTTGGCTGATGACCCGAAGTATCAGACGGAGGATGACAGGGCGCCGTACAATTTGGCCTTACGACAGACCATCGGCGAGACCTTTATGACCAAAACGTACGATGAATGGGTGCCAGTACTGGAAGGAATGCCCTTTGCGCCCATCCAGAGCGTGAAGGAAGCCGCCAACGACCCACAGGCCCAGGCCACAGGCTGCTTTATCAGCTATGAACATCCCAGGCATGGCCTCGTTCACAATCTGGCCAGTCCGATCAATATGAGTGAGACCCCAGCTAACTACCGTATGCCGGCCCCAGAGTTAGGTCAGCATACCGAAGAGGTTTTACTTGAATACGGATTCGGGCCGGAAGACATTGTCCGGCTTAAGGAACAAGGGATAATTGTATAGGGCAATCCTGTTTCTTTTTATAATCCAGGGCCTTCACACACATCCTAATCCGAACAAGACGGCAGGAAGAACCTCGACGTTACCCTCTCTTTCAATTGGAAATCATCAACCCTTTAAAGAGAATAATCACCACAGTTGTGAAGTCGAGAAAAATGGATTGAGGCGGCAATTTCCATGAAAACTTGAGGACTCCTTCCTCCTCTTTTTAAAAAATACAAGACTTCATTCATAATTATTATTTCAAAAACATGGATTGGATACAGACTTGTGAAGCCAACAACCGAGTCTCAATTAATGGAATAAAGGGGACGCCCTTTATATATTTAATTTACTTGATTCGGGCGGCATGATAAAAAAATGTATGCCAAGACAAGCCATAATAGACGCACCCGGTGCTTTGCAACATGTTATTATTAAGGAGATAGAACAGAGCAAAATATTCCGAGACGATGAGGATCGCGAAGAATTTTTGAGAAGACTTGGGAAGCTGGTACAGCAAACTGAAACCAAGTGTTATGCCTGGGCACTGATCGAGGCTGTGTCATGCGGGAAGGAAGGATTATTAATGGCAATGAATCCCGGCAAATCCTCTCAGATCCTGAGTTTCAGAAGGAGTATCTTGGAGCCTAGGGTGAAAAATGACCTCTCGCTTTCAAAATTTTTTTAAGTGGTCCAGTGCGGTTCTTCGCTACAACGGTCCAATGGTTTTGCTCTGGCGATTGCTCCAAAAGGGAGTTTCTCGATTCGGAAGGTTGGAAATGGTCACCCTTTTTGAGAAGGATCTAAGCCAACCCCTAAAGGATGCTAAAAAACTAGCAGACCTAACGATCACTCTGGCCACAGAATCCGATATTGAACCTTTGGTTAAGCTGATAGGAGAACGATTTAAGACTCAGGAATCTTCAAGGATAAAAGAATTTGAGGATCTGATTCACCAACGTTTTAAGAAAGGAAGCTTTTGCTTTTTGGGAAAAATCGGGAAAGAGATTGTCCACTACGCCTGGATATCGTTTCACTGGGGTGAATCCCTGGGAGGTCACTTCATACATTTGAAGGATGACGAAGCCCTTCTTCTGGACGCTTTCACACTGGAAAAATGGCGGGGCCAAGGAATACTTCCGGCCGTAGTCGATCAGATGATTTATTATCTCCAGCAGCATGGATATCTTAAGTTTTACGTCTTGGTGGATACGGATAATAAATCCTCAAAAAAAACCTTTCAACGTCTTGGCTGGCTGCCCTTAGGCATCGTTTTCTCTTTTACCCCGCGAGGTGCATCAAAAGGATGGATTTTGCCGTTAAAAAGGAAACTGGCCTATCTTTTAAAATATTATATTCCAAATTCAACATGACAGCTAAAAAAGTTTTTTCAAATAATATTATTGTTTGAGAATTCCCAATGAGCGTTGCCTTCCAAAAAAAGGAAAGGCTCATTCGTGGCGAGGGATGGGTGCTGGAGAAGCACTTTAAAATAAATATAAGGGTGTCCCCAAAATCACTTAATGAGCAAAAAAAGAGAGTCAAGGAAAGAAGCATCCTATTGATATCACCAAAAACACTCTAACTCCTCGTCCCTTTTTAATAAAAAATACTCGACAAGCAAGACCATTTTCTTAATTGACATTTTTTTAATTTTTAATATAATAAGTAGGTTAAATATTAGAACGTTGCACCGGCCAAAGGTCCGGTTAACCAAAACATACGAAGGGTATTATGGATTTATACCAAAAAGCAGGGGTGGATATTAATCTGGGAAATACTTTTATTGACCGGATAAAGCCCATGATCCGTCAGACCTTTTCTCCTGAGGTTATCACCGACATCGGCGGCTTCAGCGGCCTGTTCCGTCTGGACCCATCGGCTTATTCGGAACCGGTGTTGGTTTCCTCCACCGATGGGGTGGGAACCAAATTAAAAGTTGCTCAGCTTCTGGGGAAACATCGGACAGTCGGGATTGATCTGGTGGCCATGAGTGTCAATGATATTGTTGTACAAGGGGCCCGTCCTCTTTTCTTTTTAGATTATCTAGCCACCGGGCGATTAGACTTGGAAACTCAGACTGCCATCGTCGAAGGGGTTGTGGCCGGGTGTCAACAAGCCGGATGTGCCTTGATCGGTGGTGAAACCGCTGAAATGCCCGGAATGTATCCGGTCGGCGAATACGATCTGGCCGGATTTGTGGTGGGAATCGTTGAAAAAGATAAGATCATAAACGGCTCCAAGATCGCACCAGGGGACCGGATCATCGGGCTGGCTTCCAGCGGGCTGCACAGCAACGGGTATTCTCTGGTCCGAAAAATCTTTTTTGAGGATTTAAGAATTGATCCTAGAGAATGCATTTCGGAATTAGATCTTCCGTTGGGAGAAGAACTACTGAAACCCACCAGGATTTATGTCCGGTCTATTCTGTCTTTGATTAAAGACTATCCGATTAATGGGATGGCTCATATAACCGGCGGAGGCATTACCGACAATCTCCCCCGAATCCTGCCGGCCAACTGCCGGGCCAGGATCACCCAGGATTCCTGGGAAATCCCTCCGATATTTTCTTTAATCAAACGAATGGGGAAAGTATCAGAGAAAGAAATGCACCAGGTATTTAACAACGGGCTGGGGATGATACTCGTCGTTCCGGATGGCCGGACCCGGGAAATTATTTCCCGACTGGAAGGATCAGGGGAAAAATGTTTTTTAATTGGAGAAATCGTTCCCCGTACCCAACCGGAAATACCTATTGAGTGGGTATAAGGGAAGAGGGATGAGGGACGAGTAAAAAGTTTAAGGAATTTATTAAAATAAAAATAACGGTATAAGGCTGAAGGCCTTGTACCTTGAACCTATTTTTTCATTGAAAGGAGCAACAATGGCCAAGGTATGTAGTATCTGCGGCAAAGGCCATCAGGTCGGGCACAACGTCAGCCATGCCAACAACAAGACCTATAAACGCTGGAGTCCGAATCTCCAGCAAGTCAAAGCCGTCCACCAGGGATCGGTTAAGCGGATCAATGTCTGTACTCGATGTCTACGTTCGGGAAAGGTAACCCGGGCGGTATAAGCAGGGTCAAACAGATCAGATCCCTTCCTACGGGATTCTGAGAATTGATTTCTTGTCTTTGCGCTGTTACGGGTTACGAGTTGCGGGTTGTGTCTTGAAAAATGTTTTTTATTTTCTTACCGTTAACCCGTAACCTGTACCCCGCGCGCCCTCTCAAACGTCCTTCAGATGTTTTTTTCAAAAGAACGGATGACGTTGATAACTCCCTTAATTATTTTCAGGTTGTTCATCACGGTTTGCAGATGAAGGGTGTCGCTAACTTCGATAATAAACTGATAAAAAGCCTTTTTGTCGGTGGTCGTGATGGCATTGGCCTTTAAGATATTCGATTCGGCCGAAGTGATGGCCGCACTGACTTCCGCCAGCATCCCCGTTTTATCGTTGGACCAAACCTCGATCTTGACCGGATAGAGGGCCTTGGTTTTATCCGAAGCGTCCCACTGAACCTCGACCAGCCTCTCGTGGTCGGCCGTAACCACCTGGGGACAAAACCGGGCATGAACGGTAATCCCCCTCCCTCGGGTGATAAATCCCACCACTTCATCTCCGGGAAGGGGTGTGCAGCACTTGGCAAAACGCGTCATCACATCCTGAACCCCCCGAATCAACACCCCCCCTTTTTCTTTCGGAGGATGTTTCCTCAAGGGGAAAGCCAGGGATTCCTCCTCCGTCTTTTCCTCTAAGGCTTCTCTCGGCATCATCCGGTGAACGACTTGGCGAATCGAAATCTCGCCGAACCCGATAGCGGCCAGCAGGTCTTCGACCTTCTGAAAAGACAGTTCCTGGGCTACTCGGAGCAAGGAGTCGCTCTTCATTTGCTGGCTGACGCTCACCTGGTTCTTCCGGAGTTCCTTCTCCAAAAGATCCTTGCCGATATCGATGGAACGCTTCCGTTCTTCAACTTTGAGCCATTGTCTGATCCGGTTTTTGGCCTTGGAGGTCTTGACGATCTTGAGCCAATCCTTGCTTGGGAGATGACCGGCCGAAGTGATGATTTCCACCACGTCTCCATGCTGAAGTAAAGTCCGTAAAGGGACCATCTTTTTGTTCACTCGGGCCCCGGAGCAGCGGTGACCCACCTCGGTATGGACAGCATAGGCAAAATCGATGGGTGTGGCCCCTTTGGGCAGCATTTTAACTTGACCCTGCGGTGTAAAAACATAGACCTCGTCGGGGAACAGATCGATACGGACCGATTCCAGAAACTCCCTGGGATCCTGCACTTTCTGAGAATCTAAGAGCTGTCGGACCCATTTGAATTTTTTGGCATCGGTTTCATCAAGGGGCTGCCCTTCTTTGTACTGCCAGTGGGAGGCAATCCCTTCTTCGGCCACCCGGTGCATTTCCTCGGTTCGAATCTGAATCTCAATTCGCTCCCCGAAAGGGCCGATGACCTTGGTGTGAAGGGACTGATAGCGGTTGGTCTTGGGAAGGCTGATGTGGTCATTAAACTTTCCGGGAATCGGTTTCCAGAGAGAATGAATAAGCCCCAAGGCTTCATAACATTCAGGTACCTCTTTGACGATAACCCTGAAGGCGATCAGATCATATAACTGGCTGATATCCAGATTCTGGTTGATCATCTTTTTATAAATACTGTAGAAATGCTTGGGACGTCCCTCCAGACGGCAGGAGAGATGAGCCGAGTCCATTTTGTCCTGAAGCAGCACCTTGACCTCCCGGATATATCGCTCCCGTTCCTCCCGTTTCTTGGCCACGCCGTCCTTAATGGTCTGATAGGCCGCTGGTTCCAGATAATAAAGGCAGAGATCTTCCAATTCGGTCTGTATCCGATGCATGCCCAGCCGGGCCGAAATAGGGGCATAAATATCCAAAGTCTCCTGAGCAATGGTTTTCTGCTTCTCCAGAGTTTGAAACCCCAAGGTCCGCATATTGTGTAAACGATCGGTTAATTTGACCAGAATGACCCGTATATCGTCCGACATGGCCAGGATCATTTTCCGAATATTCTCGGCTTGGTGTTCTTCCTGGCTTTGGAAATGAATGGCACTGATCTTGGTCACTCCGTTGACAATGTGCAGGATCTCCGGCCCAAATTTTTCCTCGATGATTTTTGCCGTAGCCAGGGTATCTTCGATTGTGTCGTGAAGCAGTCCAGCGGCAATGGTGACCTGATCCAGCTTCATCTGGGTCAATAACCAGGCCACTTCCAGGGGATGCGAGAGGTAGGCTTCCCCTGACAGTCTCACCTGCCCCTCATGCACTTTGGCTGAGAAGACATAGGCTTTCTGAATCAAATCGATATCGGCCTGCGGCCAATAGGATAAGAGCTGGTCGATGATGGCGTTGATACGGATCATAAGGGTCTTAACCGGTTGATGAAAACCGGCCATCTGCTGTGTTTCCCTCTTCCTTCGTCGTTGCAGCGTACGCCTTTGTACGCCTCACTCCTCAGGACATCGGGAGCCTTGCATCTGGCCATTTTTGATCAACCGGTAATTGAAATCTTTTTATTTACTACTTGTTAATGCTTCCGAGACGAGCTCCCGGATCATTTGGACCACCTGGTCCTTCGGTACTTTTTGTACCTGGCCGGTACGTCTTTCACGGACCTCAACTATTCCCTCGGCCAGACCTTTAGGCCCAATCGTCACCCGTACGGGGATGCCGATCAAATCGGCATCTTTGAATTTAATCCCCGGTCTTTCCGGCCGATCATCCAACAAGGCCTCGATCCCCACCTGCTTCAGTTCTTCATAAATGACCAGGGCCAATTGATGAGTTTCAGATCCCGGACTCCATTCAACCGGAGATAGTATGATCTGAAAGGGGGCCAGGGCCATGGGCCAGATGATACCGTCCTTATCGTGGTTCTGCTCTATGGCTGCTGCCACGGTCCGACCCACCCCGATGCCGAAACAACCCATGATCATAAATTGCTCCAGGCCCTGTTCATCCAGAAAAACGGCCTTCATGGAACGGGAATACTTGTCCCCCAACTTGAAAACGTGCCCCACTTCAATCCCCCGATAACTGTTCAGCGAAGATTGACATCTTGGACAGGGTTCACCGGGCAACACTTGTCTTAAGTTCGCCCAAAGGGGAAAAGGCACATCTCTCTCCCAGTTCAGGTTTATCCAATGAGCATCCGCCTCATTAGCCCCCATGACAAAATTTTTCAAGCCTTTAAGGGTTTGATCCGCCCAGAGCGGAATGGAAAGGCCGACGGCGCCAGCAAAACCCACCGGCGCACCGGTCAGTTCCTGGACCTGTAAGCCGTCGGCTAGGGTCAGTTCCTGACAATCCAGGACCTTGGACAACTTGGTTTCATTGACTTCCTGGTCTCCCCGGACTAAAACGGCCACCGCCCCCTGTTCGGTCTGATAGATCAAGGTTTTGACCAGACGCTGGGGAGGGATGGACAGAAAGCGGGTTACTTCTTCCACGGTCCTTTGGTCCGGAGTGGATTTTTTTTCTCGGGCTTTATGACCTTCGGCAGAATCGGCTTGAAACCGGTCGATAGATTCGGCCCGTTCCGCATTGGCCGCATAACTGCAGACCGTGCAGGCCAGGATGGCATCTTCGCCGCTTTCGGCCAGAACCATAAACTCATGGGAATAACTGCCACCGATGGCCCCGCTGTCGGCTTCCACGGCCTTAAACTGAAGGCCGCAGCGTGTAAATATCCGTTGGTAGGCCTCAAACATTTTCTGATAGGTCTTGCCGGCCCCTTCTTCGTCCCGGTCGAAACTGTAGCCGTCCTTCATCCCGAATTCTCGGCCTCGCATCAAACCGAAGCGGGGGCGTATCTCATCACGAAATTTAGTCTGGATCTGATAGAGATTAACCGGCAGTTGTCTATAGGAGCGGACTTCATGACGAACAAGATCGGTAATCACCTCCTCATGAGTAGGACCCAGACAGTAATCATGATTATGCCGGTCCTGAAATCGAAACAACTCATGGCCGTATTTATCCCAGCGGCCGCTTTCCTGCCAGATCTCGGCCGGCTGAAGAGCGGGCAGCAGAACCTCCTGGGCCCCGGCCCGGTTCATCTCTTCTCGAATGATGGCCTCCATCTTCCGAAGGGATCTCACCCCCAAAGGCAGAAAACTGTAAATCCCGGAAGTTAATTTTCGAATAAATCCTGCCCGGAGCATCAGCTGGTGACTGATGATTTCCGCTTCGGCCGGTTTTTCTCTTAAAGTGGGGACATACAATTGGGAATAGAGCATAACGACATCACTCTCCTTAATCACCTGTTTATTTCGGTAGTTACAAAAGTCCAACCAAAAATATTTAAAAACGTTTTGTTTCGGGTTACGCGTTTCGGGTTAAGGATTACGAATTGTGGATTATTGATTGCACATTGTTGGTAAAAGGTATTCGATTTCCCAACCCGCAACCCGTAACTCGCAACTTCTCTGCCTAAATGGACATACCTAATGTTACACCAGCTTTTTGATTTCCTCCAACAGGCTTTCCACCAAGTCCTTTTCAGGAACCTTGCGGATCAGCTTTCCCTTGGAAAATAGAAGGCCCAGGCCTTTCCCCCCGGCAATGCCGATATCAGCTTCCCTGGCTTCACCGGGGCCGTTGACCACGCAGCCCATGATGGCCACCTTCAATGGCCGGGTGTATTTTTGGACCGACTTTTCCACTTTTTGAACCAGAGGCAAGAGCTCGATTTGACATCGTCCGCAGGTAGGGCAGGAAATGATCTCAATCCCTCTCTTCCTCAATCCCAAGGCCCCAAGTATTTGATAGGCCACTTTGATTTCTTCGCGGGGGTGGGCCGTCAGAGAAACCCGCAGGGTGTCGCCGATTCCCTGATAAAGAAGAAGGCCTATCCCCAGGGCTGATTTAACCGTTCCGGAAAGCATAGTCCCGGCCTCGGTAATCCCCAGGTGGAAAGGATAATCAACCTCTTTAGCCAATAATTGATAGGCTCGAACGGTTTGCAGTACATCGGATGACTTCATGGAAATCTTAAGATTCTTAAACTTCATCTTTTCAAAAAGGGCGATCTGCCTTAAGGCTGAGGCCACCATAGCCTCGGCTTGTCCTTCTTTTTGACTCCTGGGTTGTAACCCCTTCTCCAGCGAACCGGAATTGACCCCTATTCGAATACAAACCCCTTTTTCATCAGCCATCTCGATAATCCGGGCGATCTTTTCCTGACCACCGATATTCCCCGGATTAATCCTAATGCCAGCCGCACCGGCCTTCATCCCTTCCAGGGCCAAACGGTAATCAAAATGGATGTCGGCGATTACCGGCAAGGGGGATTTTTGAACGATTTCTTTCAGGGCCGTGATAGCCGTCTGATCAGGAATGGCTACGCGGATCAATTCACAGCCTGCTCTGGCAAGTTCTTTGATTTGCTTTAACGTCTGATGGGCATTACGGGTATCCGTGCTGGTCATGGATTGAACCACTATGGGATGCCGGCTTCCGATCCTAACCCCCCCGACGGAAACAGAAATCGTTTTTCGCCTCAAGATGCTTGGTGTCGGCTTATAGTCACAACTCGATTTCATCATGTCTTTCCAAAAAAAATTGACAACCTCCGGCAAATGCGCTAAAAGTTTTTTAGAGGCCGGATTACACGGCTTGAACCAAATCAATTTTTTTATAACATATTATGCGATGGATGATAATTCATTTTTTAAAATGCACTTTCCTGTTCAGATGGATACCCTATCCGATTATGGATTGAAGGAATTAGTTCAACTCATCAGTAATGTAACCGAGTCTTTTACCACGGCCCTGTTCCTGTTCAATCCTGCTAAAAACATATTGAATCTTAGAGCTTATCACAGTCTGAGTCTCCACATTGATCCCGATACTCAGCTTCAGGTCGGGGATAGTTTAATCGGCTGGGTGGCCAAAAACCAAAGCCCGGTCAATATTGCTAAATTTGATCGGGACACCAGGAATCTTAAATTGTACCTGCGGGATGAAAAGATAAAATCATTTCTGGCGGTTCCTGTGGGTGAGGCCGGAGTCCTATGCATTGACAGCAAAAGGAACTATGTTTTTACTGAAAAAGACCAAAAAATACTCCAAGATTTTGCCTTACTGGTCCTTCACGTCCTTCAGGCTCAAGGCATTGATGAACAAGAGAACCGACAACGCACCATTTTGGAGTTTTATAATCGTATAAACGCCCTTTCAAAGAAACAACAAGATATAAATCAATATTATTTAAATGCTCTTAACTGTTGCCGGTTGTTTTCCAAGACGGACGCAGCTTTTTTGGCCTTGGTTCCCAAGAAGAGGGATCGGTACAAGGTGGTTGCATCGGATGGAACTTTGAATGGCCCCTTAAAAAAAACCTTCCTGCCCATTGATATGGGGTTAACCGGCTGGGTCATCCGAGAAGAAAAACCTCTGGTGCGACGTTCTATGAAGCCAAGAAATCACAAATCCTATGTTTTTTTCCCTGATGACCCCTGTAGGCACTTCCAATCGTACGTCGGGCTGCCCCTATGTTTTTTCGGCAGGTTATATGGGGTGATGAATTTGATCGGTTACCGGGAGAATGATTGGGGAGAAGATGAAATCCAAGCCTTGATCTCAGCCGGCCAGATTATTATCACTTCAATCCTTTATTTAATGAATCTATGAGTCAAAAAAAATATGCTGATCAGAAAACTCTTCGGCCTCTTTTCTGAAGATATGGCCATGGATCTGGGTACGGCCAACACGTTGATCTATAAAAAAAATCAGGGAGTGGTTCTTAATGAACCTTCGGTTGTGGCCATCAATAATGAAACCGGACAGGTTCTGGCCGTCGGCAAAGAGGCCAAGGACTATTTGGGCCGGACGCCTCCGCGTATTTCAGCGATTCGTCCTATGAAGGACGGGGTTATTGCCGATTTCGATATTACCCGGGAAATGATTAAATATTTTCTCTTTAAGGTTAGAGAAAAATCCAGATTTTTTCGGCCAAATTTGGTCATTGGTGTCCCATCTGGAATCACCATGGTAGAAAAGAGGGCTGTGGTCGAATCAGCCCTGGAAGCAGGGGCCAGGGATATCTATCTTATTGAGGAGCCCATGGCCGCTGCCATTGGAGCCGGCCTATCGGTCCAGTCTTCCCGGGCCAATATGATTGTGGATATCGGAGGGGGGACTACGGAAGTGGCCATCATTATTCGGTTTTCCACCGCCTACTGTGAGTCGATTCGGGTGGCTGGAGATGAACTTAATGAATCCATTATATATTTCCTGCAAAAGCAATTCGATCTGCAGGTGGGAGAGAACACCGCTGAACAGATAAAGTTCGATTACGGTTCGGCATTTCCTCAGGGAAAACCGATACCTTTTCAGGTGTCGGGAAAAGAGATTTTTTCCGGGGTCCCCCGAACCATTCAACTGAGCGACAAAGACCTTCGGGAAGGGATGGCCGAACCCATTTGGGCCATTGTAGACGCCGTCAAACGGGCTCTTGAAAAGACCCCACCTGAATTATCTGGAGATATCAGCCAGGAAGGGATGACCCTGGCGGGGGGTGGAGCTCTACTTAAGGGGCTGGATAAACTCTTGGAAAGGGAAACCGGGCTTAAGGTCCAAATAGCCGAAGACCCTTTGACCTCGGTGGTCATGGGGGCAGGCAAAGCCATGATGAATACAGGCTACTACACCAAGGTATTTATCAACTGACTTAACTAACAATTCAAGGACGGTTAATTTGGGCCAAAAGGATTTCAATCTCGATCATGCTTTTCAAAGGGCCATGGAAGCAATATTGGAGGCAGGCCGGATATTAAAAAAAGGTTTTCGAAAAACAAAAATCTATCAAAAAAAAGGGGCTATTGATCTGGTCACCGAATGGGATTTCAAATCTCAGGAAACGGTGATTTCTAGACTCCAACCCTTTTCCCCGGATGCCGATTTCCTGGTTGAGGAATCGGGGATTGAGCGCCGTGTTTCTCCTTATTGCTGGGTCCTGGATCCGTTAGATGGAACCACGAATTTCGTCCACGGTTTTCCTTTTTTTTGTGTTTCCCTGGCCTTGATCTGTAAAGATGTCCCCCTCCTTGGAATTGTCCACAACCCTGAACTTGAGGAAACCTACTGGGCCTTGAAAGGGAAAGGAGCTTTTTTCAACAGCCGTCCAATACAGGTTTCGTCGTTGACCAAAGTCTCCCAAAGTCTTCTGGCAACCGGATTTCCCTATAATATCCGAAAAACATACAAACCAATCCTGAAGCGTTTTGAACAGGTCATGATCCGGGCACAAGGAATACGCCGGACCGGTTCAGCCGCTATGGACCTATGCTTAGTAGCTCGAGGGGTATTCAGCGGATGCTGGGAACAATTCCTGAAACCCTGGGATACGGCAGCCGGGGTGCTTATTGTGGCCGAAGCCGGCGGACGGGTCTCGGATTTTTCCGGGCGTCCCTTTCATATTAATAAAAAGCAACTACTGGCCACCAATGGACTTATCCATCAAGAAATGTTGGATATTTTAGCTGACTAGGATCTTCCTGATAAACTTTGAGAAGGTAATGTCCAAATCACTGAGTAAATTATATTTTATTAATAAAATCTAATAGTTAATATAAAAACAACCCATATAACCACCCTCATCACCTCCATTAGGTCCCGACAAGTTCGGGACGATTCTTAGTAGCGACCTCCTTTTATCTGGACAAATGATTCGGCCTAGGCTAATGTAATACTTACATAATGTTTTTCCTTGAAAGACTTCGTTGTAAAATCCTTGTTTTTTTAAGGAATTCCCTGGTGTTGTTCAACGTAACATCCCCCTAAGCCACGAGGTTTATTAGGAGGCTTATATGAAAAAACTCTTTACTTCTCAGCAATTGCACGGCCGTTTTGATTGTTTTAGCCAATTTAATCGGATCGACCCGATCTGCTTGAAATATTGTGCTTTAAATATCCGGTGTGCCCTGGCTAAAAAACAATGGTTCGACGTGGAGATGACCGAGGATTATTATCCCTCTTTCAACTTGGCAGATCTTGATTTTGGCCTGGAATAAGTGAGATACCTTTTCCAACCGTCAGGCCTTTCAGCAGAAATACCTTTGACCGCGATTTCTCTCCCTTGAGCAGTACAACATCAGATTTTTTAATCCCAAACCATCGGGCCAAAAAGATGATACAGCTTTGATTGGCGGCCCCCTCCACTGGTGGGGCCTGGACCATTAATTTCATTTGTTGGCCGTAAAGTCCTGACCATTCGGTTTTCCGAGCCCCGGGCTGAACCCAGAGATTCAAAACAATTCCTTCCGTGGTCGGTTTTATGTAAACGGGAAGAGATTGAAGAAAACAAGCTGAATTGGTTTTTTTTTTAGGACGATGGCTCACATTCGCAGGCCCAATTGAGTCAGACTTTTAATCAAAAATTCCTGCAAGAAGATGACAGCCAAAAGAACGACAAGGGGTGAAAAATCAAAACCACCCCAGTTCACAGGCAAATGACGGCGAATGGGCCTTAACACCGGTTCGGTAACCGCATAAAGAAAGCGGACAATGGGATTGTAGGGATCGGGACGGACCCAGGAGATAATAGCCTGGGCAATGATGATCCAGGTATAGAAGGTAAAAAGAATATCCAGAATTTTTGCTACCGCTATTAATAGATTTCCAAATACAAACATGGAAAAGGCCCCCTGAGTAAAAATTTTTCTAATGATTTTAATTAACATACCTTATAACCCGTTTCAAGAAGAATAACTGTCTATTTAAACTGGCTTTCTTTATTTTTATCTACCCCAGTGATTTTCTTGAATTTGAAACCATTTTTTAGTATGGTGACCTTGCGTGCGCCCGTAGCTCAGTCGGATAGAGCGTCGGACTTCGAATCCGCAGGCCGCCCGTTCGAGTCGGGCCGGGCGCGCCAGAATTCTTAAACTATTTAACCCAGACTGGGGTTTCTTATAAAAAGATATTTCCGAATGGGATTCAAACAGGCCTTTATTGGGTTTAGCCTAGTGGTGTTTTTAATTGCCCTAGGCTGTTCTTCAAAAACTGACACCCTGTCTCACTCGTTAACCATTGCCGGTTCCACCTCCGTACAGCCCTTTGCCGAAAAACTGGCGGAAATCTACATGGCCATCAATCCCAAGCTCATCATCAATGTTCAGGGAGGGGGATCGACCGCCGGGATCAAGGCCTGCCGGGAAAGGGCGGCTCAAATCGGGACATCATCCAGAGAACTCCATCCCAATGAGGAAGACTTAACCAAAATCATCATTGCCAAAGATGGTATCGCTGTGGTTGTCCATCCCCAAAATCCGGTTTCTGATATCTCTATTGAACAGCTTCAGGGAATCTTTTCCGGGAAAATCCATTCTTGGGCCCGCTTAGGCTGGGTGGATAAACCGATTTTTTTTGTCAACCGCGAAGAGGGTTCAGGTACCCGTGATGCCTTTGAAGGCCTGGTTATGCAAAAAGAGGAGATTTCTGATGAGGCTTTGGTCCAGGACTCCAACGGTTCCGTGCGGGAAATCATTGCCAACAATCCCCAGGCCATCGGCTATATCTCTTTTGGTATTGTCAACCATCAGGTCAAGGCCCTGGCAGTTAACTCGATATCCCCTAGTTTGAAAACCATCAAAAACAATCAATATACCTTAACTAGACCTTTTATCTTCGTCTTCCCCAGTCAACCTACAGACCTGGCCCGAAGGTTTATTAATTTTGTTTTAAGTAAAGAAGGTCAGAAAATTTTGGAAAAAGAAGGTTTGGTAGGAATCCCTTAGGATGAAAGAAAAAATCATCGAAAAGATCCTGCTGCTCCTGGCATTTTCCGCTATTGGTGTCCTATTGCTTATCACGGTCTTCATTTTTAAGGAAGGGCTCCCCATTATTTTAAAGGCTGGGATAAAAGACTTCCTTTTCAGTGCCAAATGGGCACCGACCAAAGGTCATTTCGGGATCTTATCCATGATCATCTCCTCTCTGGCCGTGACCTTCGGATCCATCATCATGGGAGTCCCCTTGGCTTTAGCCTGTGCCATTACCCTGGCGGAATTTTGTCCGCCCCGTCTATTGGTCTTCTTAAAGCCAACCATTGAACTCCTGGCCGGTATCCCCTCCGTAGTCTTTGGATTTTTAGGGGTCATTTTATTGGTCCCGATGATCCGTGAATATCTTGGCGGGCCGGGATTGTCGCTTTTAGCGGCCTCGATCATTCTGGCTATCATGATCCTCCCGACCATCACCAGTATCTCCATCGATGCCATTCAGGCCGTCCCCTTGTTGTACAAAGAAGGGGCCCTGGCTATGGGGGCCACCCATTGGCAGGCCGTTAGACTGGTTATTCTCCCGGCCGCCAGATCCGGGGTGGTAACGGCCATCATCCTGGGCATGGCCCGAGCCATTGGTGAAACCATGGCTGTGATTATGGTGGCCGGCAATGCCTTAAAGATACCCTTTTCCATCCTGGATCCGGTGCGAACCATGACCAGCACTATCGCCCTCGAGATGGGCTATTCTGCCGGCGATCATCGAACCGCCCTTTTTGCCGCCGGAATTATCTTATTTATTTTTATCATGGCCCTTAATATCCTGGCCAATCTTCTGATGCGTAAAAAATAATGCGCCTTAATCCCATATTAACCCAAAAATTCGTCAAGACCCTTCTCTGGGGCCTTACCAGTTCAACCATAGGGATTTTATTTTTTATTATCTTTATTATTTTTTTTAACGGGCTCCCTCAGCTCACCTGGGCCTTTCTATCTACCAATCCTGTTGATATGGGCCGCTCGGGCGGGATTCTGTCCACTATCGTCAGTACTATTTATCTGATCGGAATCGCCCTTTTCTTCGCCACACCTTTGGGACTGGGAACAGCCATCTTTCTTACCGAATACACGCAGGAAGGCCTGGTCACCAGAATCATCCGTTTTGGAACCGAATCCCTGGCCGGGATACCGTCCATCATTCTGGGTCTTTTT
Organism: Thermodesulfobacteriota bacterium; assembly: GCA_049520575.1. Lineage (GTDB taxonomy): Bacteria > Desulfobacterota > RBG-13-43-22 > RBG-13-43-22 > RBG-13-43-22 > RBG-13-43-22. Next base: position 21,729 of record JBEKPQ010000044.1, read on the forward strand.
GGATTTGCTATCTTTGTCATGGCCTTCGGCTGGGGCTGGAGTCTGCTTTCCGGAGGTCTGACCCTTTCAGCCATGCTGCTTCCGACCATTATTCGAACTTCAGAAGAATCGATTTTAGCGGTGCCCCAAGAATATCGAGAAGTGTCCTTCTCACTTGGGGTAGGTAAATGGAAGACCATTACCCGCGTGGTCCTACCTGCGGCCCTTCCGGGGGTTGTGACCGGCATCGTCTTGAGTATCGCCCGTTCTGTCGGTGAAACGGCTGTCATTATTTTTACCGCCGGATCTTCACTGCGGTTTCCGAGTTCCATTTTCGAATCTGGTCGCACCTTGGCTGTCCATTTTTATATTTTGGCCCGGGAGGGAATCTCTATGCCTATGGCTTACGGAACAGCAGCCATCTTGGTGCTGCTCATATTGATTATTAATATCAGTGCCTATATGACCATGCGGTTATTAATGAAAAAGTACTCATGATTTCGGTTGCGGATTGCGGAGTGTGGATTGCGGATTAACTAATGACCAACCCTGATCAGAATAAAATTCAAATAAAAGACCTGACGGTTTCCTACGGTCAGGACGCTTCACTCCAGTCCATTTCCCTGGATATCCCCAAGAATCAAATCACCGGGATTATGGGGCCTTCCAATAGCGGCAAAACCACCCTGTTGCGCATCTTAAATCGCTTAAGTGATTTGATCCCTGAAATGTCGATACGGGGGCAGGTCTTGTTGGATGGAGCCGATATCCTTTTGCCCGATTATGATATTAATCTTTTGCGGGCCCGGGTTGGCATGGTCTTTGCCAAACCGATACCCTTGCCCCGTTCCATTTATGAAAATCTGACCTTTGGTCCCCGGATGCACGGCCTGAAAGACCGCCGTATTTTGGATGAGCGGGTGGAACAGAGCCTTCATGCCGCCATCCTTTGGGATGAAGTGAAAGACCGCCTTTTTGAATCGGCCCTGAAACTTTCCGGCGGTCAGCAGCAACGCCTCTGCATTGCCCGGACCTTGGCCATGCGATCCGAGGTCATCCTTCTGGATGAACCGACCTCGGGTCTGGACCCGATCTCCACAGCCAAGATTGAGGAAGCCCTGCGTAATCTTAAGAAGGACCATACCATGATCCTGGTCAGCAACAATACCAAACAGATTGCCCGGATATCGGATAAAACGGCCTTTTTCCTCATGGGGGAGTTGATTGAATATGGTCTACCCGATGTGCTTTTTACCAATCCGTCAGACAAACGAACGGAAGATTATGTTTCGGGAAGATTCGGTTAAGAAGGAGGCATCTTGCCGACAATTGCCGTAAAAAATCTGAACTTGTATTATGGTTCTTTCCACGCCCTGAAGGAAATTAATTCTTTTTTTAAAGAAAAGACCATTACTGCATTGATCGGTCCCTCTGGATGCGGGAAATCCACCCTGCTTCGCTGTCTGAATCGAATGAATGATCTGATTGATGGGATTCGGATTGAAGGGCAGGTCCTGATCGGGGACAAGGATATTTATGCCCCAGGGGTCAATTTGATCCGTCTTCGTAAAGAGGTGGGGATGGTCTTTCAACGACCCAACCCTTTTCCTCTTTCCATCCTGGAAAATGTGACCTTTGGTCTTAAGGTCCACGGCCTGCTCTCCAGGGAAAAACAAAAACAGGAAGAGATCGCCAATAAGGCCTTATCCGCGGTAGGTCTCTGGGAAAACTTGAAGGACAAGCTTAAAACACCGGCCCTGAGTTTGACCCTCGAACAACAGCAGAGGCTTTGTATCGCCCGAATCGTGGCCTTGCAGTCCCGAATCGTCCTGATGGACGAGCCCTGTTCGGCCTTGGATCCCAGGGCCACGAAAAGAATCGAACGTCTGATGCTGGAACTTAAGGAAAACTATACCATTGTCATCGTCACCCACAACATGCAGCAGGCCGCCCGGATCTCAGACGAAACCGGCTTTATGCTCCTGGGGGACTTAATTGAATTCGGTCCGACCGAACAAATCTTCACCAAACCCCAGGATAATCGAACCAACGATTACATCACCGGCCGATATGGGTAAAAGCAGGCAAGAGGGGTAGATTCTTACATTGGATTATCTGAGAATTTATCTCTAACTTTGATGGTTGTTATGGGTTACGGGTTGCGGGTTCAAAATTCGAAACCCTTTCTCTAAAAACCCGTAACTCGCAACAGAAAAATTTTAAATATCTTTGGATAGCCTTTTGCTTGTCTTTCGCCTGCCCTTATTTAACGCAATGCCGAGTTAGCGGGAATCACTGGCAAATCAATATGGGAGGCAAAGTCCGTCTGGTGAAAAACGGTCTGCACCGCCGGTATGCCTTCCGCATCCTCGCCGAAAGAATTTCCTGTATTCATGTTGCGGTCGATCCGGGGAAAATTGCTGCTGGTGACGTCGATTCTCAGACGATGGCCTCGATGGAAACAGTTGCTGGTGTTGGCCAGATTGATGATATATTCATTGACTTCTCCCGGCGTAATGAATTCCTCGTGCAGGATACCCTTGCGGAATCTCGCCCGGATGCAGCCTTCGGCGATGTTGTAGGCCGCACCTTCGGGATGGACATCGACCAATTTTGCGACAAAATCGGTATCACGTACCGTCGTCGCGGCAAACAAATGAAGGGCTATGGGACCGGTAATCTCAAAGTCCTCCTTAAACTCCGGTGTGGTGTAGCAAAGCACATCGTTGCGCTGTTCAACCGGTCTTTGATCTAGGGGACCCGCCACCAAGGTTCCCATGTCGAGATTTCTCCCTCCTAAAGAGGGCACCGGAAACCTGGGGTCGTAAACAAAGATATCCGCCGGTTCCGAACTCGGAGCATCGCTATTCAGAACTCCGTTGCCGGTCAGGGAATTGGCTTTCCCTTGGCTGTGGAAGAAGAACCGCTGCCAGTCCGTCTGCGGCAGGGGCCACGCCGAGGCGTTGCGCCAACGATTAATCCCCATGACGAAATAGCGCACCGGAGCCATAGGCCGGGGAGGTTCGATGCCGCGCAGATACTTGTTGAAGAATGTTATGTGACGCTCCATCGTCATGCTTGCCGTGCCGGAGGCTTCATTGCCAAAATTAATGCCGGCCACGTAGTTGGGCAACCTTGCTCCATGTACCCAGGGGCCACAGAGGACGTACTGGTTCTCCCGCGCCAGGGCCGATCCGCCCTTTTGGCGCATCCCGACAAAATTTTTGAACAGGCCGCCGGCGTAAAGGTCATACCAGCAGCCCGTATGGAAGCAGGGAACCTGAACCTTGTCGTAAGGCCAGACCAGGTCTGCCTCTGTCTTAATTGTGGGCGGGACGTCCCGGCCCTGGCGGGCCAGGAAATCAGCGCCCAAGTGTTCAATTTTGAAGATCGGCAGATCCTTCAAAGGAAGATAATTGAACATCTCCGTCATATCGAAGCGGGCCCGCCTGAGCGTCGCCAACGCCTCGGTAACGTCCTTACCCTGCTTGCCCAATTTGTCGAGCATATCGAAGGCCATGCCGACAAAGTAGTTGAGGGACTGTTCCAGTTCGACGACTCCGGCCATACGGGTTTCCATCAGGGGCCCCGATCCGATCACGGAAGGCGATATGGCCTTCAGATGCGGCGGGTTTTCAAAGGCCGCCTGCCATTGGTTGCGGCCGAGATAGGAACAGCCCACCATGCCGACATTCCCATCGCACCAGGGTTCTGCGGCTACCGCCTCAACCGTATCGTATCCGTCGGGACCTTCGGCCCCCCCCACATTGAATTCCCCTTCGGAAGCAAACCGTCCCCGGGCATCCTGCACCACGAAGGCATAGCCGGCAAAGGCGGCATGATGAGCCGAAAGATAGTCGCTGTGATGGCTAAGAGTCTTATTGTAGGGCGAACGCACGATGAGAGCCGGATGTTTTTCCCTATCATCGGGGCGGAAAACATCGGCACGCAGGATTATTCCATCCCGCATTTTCATCGGGACGTTTGAATCGACACGAATAGAAGTGGTCATTTTTTTCTCCTTAATTAGATTCTAAGTTCCATAATCTGAGAATTTATCTCTTACATTTTTGCATTGCAGGGTCGACAGGTTTTACGGAGCGATACTGGATGCTGGATACTGGATACTAGATAAAACCTAAAACCGATACTGGATACTCGATGATTCCTGGATTAAACCTTTCTTGATGGCTTTTATCCATCATCCAGTATCAAGGATCAAGAATCCAGTATCGGTCTATTTAATTTCTTTTAATGCAAATATCAACCCGCTGGATAGAATAACTGCAATCCCAAGAATGGAGATACCGAAACGGAAGCTAAGCAAGTCACCTGAGAGACCAAGGAAAAAAGGCATAAGCCCTCCTCCGCAGGTCACACCGATGGTCAAGGTCAACCCTGTAGCCAAACCCCTGACTTCCCGGCTGAACATCCTGGCCATGGACACCAGTCCCAAAGGGAAAAAACCGGTAACAACCAGGGCCTGAAAAAAAAGAAAGATCCCGACATAGCGCACAGAAGCAATGCCCATAAAAACCGTGAAAATGCCTGTAAGCAGCACCATCATGAATATCATTTTACGGAGGCTGAAGCGATCGACAAGAAATCCGCACAGGATGGCCACGGCAATCCCTCCGAACCTAGACAACCCTAATAGAGTATTGGCATACCCGATACTCAAAGAAAGCTCCTTGGTAAGATACAAAGGGACGATAAAATAAATGCCCATATTAGCCCCGGCGGCAAACATCCACAATATGGCCATGATCCAAAGGGATCGTCTTTTGATAAGATCGCCCAACTTGGTTTTCTCGGAATGTCGGATATTAAATTCATCGCTGGAAAAATAGAAGATGACTGCGCTAAGGAGAAAGATCACAGCAAACACTTCGAAGATCCCTCTCCATTTAAAAAATTGGAGCAGGAATAAGGCTAAAAATGGCATACTGAATATGCTGATAGAGGCCCCAGAGTCATGAATGGCTATGGATTTGCCCCAATTTTTTTCATCAAAATACTCCGTGATGAGCGGCATCACCGAAGGCAGATAGATCCCGGTGGAAAAACCGAGGACGAAAGAAAAAAGATAAAAAGCCGAGAACACCTTGACGAAAGGGATCAAAAGACATACGGCAGATGAGATCAAAAGGGAAAGGACGATCGACTTTTTGTAACCTGTTCTGCCCGAATAAAATCCGGAAAAAAACATTGATAAACCGTAGCCGATCGACTGAAAGATAAAAATACTGCCGGCCCGGGCATGACTGACGGCAAACTCATCTTCAACCAAAGGTAAAATGGGCGAGAAGATGATCCGAACTCCCAGATTGCAGAACCAGAGGAACCAGAGAAAAAGAAGGAATAAGAGGGCCTGGCCTTTAAGTTCTTTATGATGTTCCACGTTTCAAATCAATCTAAAACAACACAATCAAATTCTTTTCCAGCCAACGGTAGTATGGTGGAAAGGGTATCGTCTGTCAACATCAAATCCTATCTCCGAATTGAATCATATTAAATGTTACCAAGGGGGTTAAACTAAAAGGATCGTTGACTCATAATTAATGTTACCGGAAGGAAGTGTCCGGTAGGAGGAAAAATTATGAGTCCACGATCGAAA
>JBEKPQ010000045.1:0-27248 GCA_049520575.1 Thermodesulfobacteriota bacterium
CTTTCAAAATCGAGTCAAATTAAAGTCCGGGGGGCATATTGTCATAGATTCCACCGAGGCCCTGGTGGCGGTGGATGTCAATTCCGGACGTTCAATCAAAGAAAGGCAGGTTGAAGAAACGGCTTTCAAAACCAATGTGGAAGCCGCCGAAGAGATCGCCCGTCAATTGCGTTTGAGAGATCTGGGAGGATTGATCGTCATTGACTTTATTGACATGAAAGGGACCAAAAATCAAAACGAAGTGGTCAAGGTTTTAAAAAACCACCTCAAAAGGGATAAAGCCCGAACCACGGTTTCGCGGATCTCAAAATTCGGCTTGCTTGAGCTGTCCCGCCAGCGCATCCGGCCTCCGATCCAGTTCGGCACCTACTATACCTGTCCTACCTGTCAAGGTAAAGGACAGGTTCGATCGATAGAAACGCTGGCCCTCATGTATCTGAGAAAGATCTGGCTGGGGATCTCCAAGGGGACCATCACCACGGTGAACGGGGTGCTTCCTTTGGAAGTGGCCAATTACCTGCAGAATCGGAAACGGGAAGAGCTGACCCGTTTGGAGGAGCGTCATCGGGTATCCATTTTTCTGGAAGGCCAGCCTACTATGATGCCGGAAGATGGAAAGCTGGAGTTTATTAAGAAAAAAAAGGAGGCCCCTGCTTCACAATCCGAAACAACAACCCAGGAAGAAAATCAGAAAGAAGAAAGCCCATAAAACCGTTACGGGTTACGAGTTACGCGTTTCAAATTGGACGTGTTTACCCACAACCCGCAACCCGCAACCCGCAATGATCATCGACATCCATACCCACATTTTCCCTCCTGAAATCTGCCAAAACCGGGAACGATTTTTCTCTGGAGAGCCGGCCTTTGAGCTTCTGTATCGGGACAAAAAAAAGTCCCCCATGACTACCGTCGATGGTCTCATTGAAGCCATGGATCGGGATGGGATCCAGGCTTCGGTCACCTTCGGGTTTCCCTGGAAACAGCCTAAATTGATGCGCCGTTCCAATGACTATGTCTTAGAGGCCATGGCCCGCTATCCGGATCGCTTGCTGGGGTTCGTCTGTCTGAATCCGGAACTCTCCGAGGCCCTTGATGAAGGAGAGCGCTGTTTAAAAGCCGGTATGAAGGGGTTGGGGGAGATTGCTCTCTATACGCCCTTGGCCAAGGGCTCCTTTGTTGACCGGATGCGTCCTTTGGTCGAAATGTCCACGCAGTGGAAGGTCCCGGTCTTGATCCATACCAGCGAGCCGGTGGGGCATCAATATCCGGGGAAAGGGCACCTGCCGTTGAATGAACTCTATGAATTGATCAAGGTCTTCCCCTCAACTGTTTTTATCCTGGCTCATTGGGGAGGAGGCCTGTGGTGGTATCAATTGATGAAACGGGAGGTCAAGGAGGTTCTCACCAACACCTTTTTTGACACAGCCGCCTCTCCTTTTCTCTACCGGCCGGAAATCTACGAGCATGCCCTCAAAATTATCGGTAAAGAAAAGATCCTTTACGGCAGCGACTACCCGCTCCTGCCTCTGAATCGTTATTTAAAGGAAATGAATCAAGCCGAGCTGAATAGTGAACAGCAGGCAGCTATCCTGGGCGGAAACAGTAAAAGAGTGCTGGGCTGGCCTGTTTTTTAGCTTATCCCTTCATCAAGGTTGCTTCCTTAGTTTATTTTTAGAGATGGCCTACCCTAAAACTGGATAAATGGTAGGACATTAGCAGGATGTGGCACTACTTAATTTTACAGGTTGCTCAAAAAGGTGCCCGGCTTCCGAAGGAAGCCTTTTTTCAGGTCGGCCAAGCCGACAGGATACAAGGCGCCCGAAACCGGGAACCCGCCCCAAAGGGGTGGGACTGAGCGATGTCCTTTTCGCGAAGAAATCCCAAGGAATGAGGCGTACAATAATGTACGTCGCAATAAGCACCCGGCGAGAGCCGGGGAGAGACGAGGGATGAGGGCAACGCAGTAGATAGGTCTTTTTCAGCAACCTGTTAAGGATTGAAAATGAAGATCGGCGTATTATCCGATACCCACTTGACCCGGGCAACCCCGGAATTTAAACGTCTTCTCAAAACACACTTTACCGATGTGGATCTTATCCTCCATGCCGGGGACATGGTCGATCTGCCGGTGTATGAATTTCTCCAGTCCCTGGCAGTTGAAGCGGTCCAGGGGAACATGGATTCAGGGAATTTAAAAGCCATCCTGCCGATAAAAAAAATTTTTACCTTCGACGACTTTAAAATCGGCCTGATTCACGGCTGGGGCCCTGCAGGGGGATTGGAGGATCGGCTCCGTCCTGAATTTGCCGGCATCAATTGTTTGGTGTATGGGCATTCCCATAAACCAGCCAATTACTGGTCCGATGGTGTCCTTTTTTTTAATCCCGGATCGGCCTCGAGAATCGGATTCTTTAGAAAACCGACGATAGGCTTCATCCATATTGATGATTCGGGATTAAAAGGAGAGATACTCGAAATTTAAAACGAAAATAGTAGGAAGGGAACTTTTTATCTTGGTATTTTAGCTAACGATGGGTATTGGTATAGTGGGATCGCCTTGACACCTATCCGTGCACGCCTCCACAATAAGTGATATCAGCAGACTGAAGGATAACGCCAAGATAATAGGGTAACGTGTTCTGCTGGATGGCTATTTGTTGACTACGGTGATTCTTTTCCGAGTTGTCTCATCCCCTGTGTCAGCATACTGTGTCGGCTCTTTAGAGGCTTCCTCTTCCCATTCTGATAGCTTGGCAGCGGCAGAAGCATTTTTTTCCATGATACAGGAACCATTAAAGATCGAACCGCTTTCAATGACAATATTGGGTGTCGTGATATTACCAGTATGAACTGCGGTGTTTTTCAATATGACCTGCTCGCTTGCGGTAACATCCCCTTGAACTTCCCCATGGGACACAAGATTTTTTGTGATAATGGCAGCGGCCACTTTTGCAGTTGGCCCCACAATCAATAACCCTTCCGATATAACCTCACCTTCAAAAATCCCCTTTATCATTAGAGAACTTTTAAATTTCATGGTGCCGCGAATTTCCAAATCCTCGGCAATGACTGTTGTGACTTTTTCTGCACTGCCTTCTGAAAAAAATGGGGGCTTATTGCTCATGGTTTCCTCCTCTTTTTTAATATCGTTATTATTTAATAATTTTGAAAAAAATTTAAAGGTTTGGTCGCTAATAGACCTAACTGAATCAGATAACTTCATGTTTTTATTATCAGGAAATATATTCCCATAGTCAATAAAAAAAATTGGGCGGCATTTGGTGTTTTATTGAAGCCTGTAAGGGGTGTTTTTTATCCATTTTTTAATGTAATTACAGGTAATCATTAAACGAAAAAATAAAGGACTTACCCCCAAAACCTTATGCCTTTACCCGAGCAGACCCTTTCAACTCCCTGAATTTTACGATTCGGATCCTTTTTCACCCCTAAAAACAACCCATTGAAGGTTTTGACCTTCCTAATCTTAACTTGTGGTTCTCCTGTGTTTCTCCTGGACTCTCCGATTTCCCTATTCTATCTTATCATCATCGCAAGGATAATTTTTATCCAAAACCAAGATTATTTAAACTTGATTTTTACCTGGTATTAGGTAATATCATGTCATCCGTTCACTCTTCAGTCCTAAAAACAACCCATTACTTTCTTTAGCCCATTAGGAGATATTAACCAATTTATTAATCCGGAAAAAATATTAGGATTCAGTAGTACCATTTGAATCTATTCATCCCTCTCTGGAGCTTAAAAGGATTGAACCATGTATAGGTTAGGAAAGCTTTTTAAAAAGGCCCTGTTGCCCATTACAATTATGCTTGTACCCCACACCAATCTAAAACAATTCAGCTTTAGGATCCCTCTTTTATGGATAATTGTTTCCCTGGTCTTGTTTCTATCCACTTCGGTTTATTTGGTGTCTGTTGCCGTCCAGAAAGATGAATTTCAAAGGATGGAGAAAAGGCTGAATTATTATCAGAACCAGTTTGAGGGATTGAATAATTCCATCCGAGAAATAAAAAAGGCAGAAAATGAATTCAGGCAGTTATTTCGTCTAAAGAGCAAAGAAAAGGTCTTGGAGAATATTCCTTCCCGTCAAAGCGGATCAGTGAATATGGACGACTTAAGAGATCAGATCCAACCAACAGTGGAAACCGTCAAGAAAATAAGGGAATACCTTTCTCAAGAGAGAAATATTTATATGGCCACGCCCAAAGGACTTCCAGTGAACGGCACCATATCTTCTCCGTTTGGTCTGCGGATAAACCCCTTTTCCGGAAAGACGCAATTTCACCCCGCCTTGGACATCAGGGCAGATTTAGGGACTCCGGTCAAAACCACTGCTGATGGGGTGGTTATTTTTGCAGGTTGTACCAAAAGCGGCGGCAATATAGTGGCCATAGAACATGGTTTTGGCTATTCCACCTACTATGCCCACAATAAAAAACTGGCTGTTGAAGCCGGCCAGCGGGTTAGAAGAGGGACGGTTATAGCCTATGTGGGGGAAACCGGAAGTGCTACCGGCCCTCATTCCCATTACGAGATCAAAGAAAATGGCAAGTCCGTTGATCCAAGGCGATTTATGGAGAAAGGACAATAAAAAGATGTTTAAAAACAACAAGGGGATTGAGTCTATCATAGGCGTCCAAACAGAGACCAAGGGGGACATGAAGGTTAAAGGGACCATCCGGATAGATGGAACCGTTGAAGGGACCCTTGAAGCCGACTGGATTATTTTAGGGGAATCGGGACATCTTAAAGGAGATATCACCACCCGTGGGGTGATAATAGGGGGAAAAGTCGAAGGCCGAATCAACGCCGATGAGAGTATTGAAATTAAACCCAAAGGACATATTATCGGAGATGTAACGACTTCAAAATTGATTATATCCGAAGGGGGGATACTGGAAGGTCAATCCATCATGTACCGTGAGAATTCCACGGTAGTTAAATTTCAACAGAAGAAAGAAGACCATTAAAAAAATCGTCCTGCCGGTGACCGCGAGGTAGGGGTCATAAGATTAAAAATTAATTTGAAAGCAAAAAGTTTACGATCTTACCATCGCCTTTCCCCTGCAAACCGCCAGGCTAATCGCAGGTAGTGTTACTTTCAATAGTTGCGCCAACTCAAATTAGCTGATTCCCAAATAATCTGTTGCCCAGTAACACAGGATGCTGTGGGCCAGGCCTGCTCCAACATTTTTTCAGGTTCCATGTCCATTATTTCGGCAACCCGCCGTACAATTTTTTCTAAATCATACCCTTCCGCCAGCATTTGATACTTCTTTTGGAGCTTTTCCTCTGTTTGAGATAATACATCCCGAATAAATATGGTCGTCCCCCTTTTTGAAGAGAGAATTTATAAATTGACTTTTTTTCAATAAAATACAATATATAAAAATATCAGGCCAATAGAAAAGTAATCTTTAACTTAAATTGATTGAAATTTTTATCTGGATTCAAAGCATTGCCTATGCTCTTTCAGGAATTTGCCATCCAACACATTAAACCCATAGCAGCGGATATCTATCTCCTGCGCTTTACCTCCGGTCCTATCGCCGTGCAATCCCGTCCTGGGCAGTTCGTCATGGTCCGCCCACCCAAATTTTTAGAGCCTCTCCTGCCCCGTCCTTTTTCTATCCATCGAGTCCAGGGAGATCAGGTGGAGCTTCTTTTTAAGGTAGTAGGCCAGGGGACCAGACAGTTAGCTGACCTGAATAAAGGGGATCTTCTGGAAGTCAGGGGACCTCTGGGACAGGGATTTAATTTTAATATAAACCAGAACCCGATCCTGGTAGCCGGCGGGATGGGCGTGGCCCCTCTGCTCTTTTTAGCCGAAACCTGGAGGCATTCCCAAAAGAAAAACCCCAAATGGTCTTTCAAGCTTTTTATCGGCGCCAGGAATAAGGCCGAACTCCTTTTTCTGAAAGAATTTGAACAGGCTGGCGCAGAAGTATTCGCGGCCACGGAAGATGGGTCCTATGGCCGGAAAGGATTAGTGACTCAGTTGTTAGCCATGACCATAAAAAAGCCTTCTCCCAATCCGACTTTGTTCGTCTGTGGTCCAAATCCTATGTTGAAGATGGTTCGAAACTGGGCCGTTCAAAAAAAGATTCCCTGCCAACTGTCTTTGGAGACCCATATGGCCTGCGGCCTGGGGGCCTGTCTGGGATGCGCGGTGGCCAGGAAAGAAGGTTCAGGTTTTTCTTATGTCAAAGTCTGTCAGGAAGGGCCGGTCTTTGAAGCCCGTGAGGTATTCTGGGATGAATAAACCATTGGCGCCCGATCTCTCCATGACTATCGCCGGAATAAGGATAAAAAATCCAGTTATGACCGCTTCCGGGACTTTCGGTTATGGAAAAGAATACGCGGACCTTTTGGACCTGAATCAATTGGGGGCCTTGATCACCAAAGGGATTTCCTTGGAACCTATGCCCGGCAATCCTCCTCCGAGGATCTGTGAAACCCCTTCGGGGATGCTAAATGCCATCGGTCTTCAAAATGTGGGCGTGAAAGGTTTTATTCAAGACAAACTTCCCTTCCTCTCGAAACTTCGTATCCCGGTAATCGTCAATATTTTAGGTCATTCCTTCAGGGAATATCAGGAAGTGGCCAGGCATCTGAATGATCAGCCGGGGATTTCCGCCCTGGAGGTCAACATCTCCTGTCCCAATGTGGCCCGGGGTGGAATGGCTTTCGGGGCACAGCCTCAAACGGCCTTCAAGGTCATTTCAAAAGTCCGTCAGGCCACCCGTCTGCCTCTGGTGGCCAAGTTGACACCCCAGGTAACCGATATTGCGGTTATAGCCAAAGCCGTAGAAGGAGCCGGGGCAGATGCTGTTTCCTTAATCAACACCATCCCGGCCATGGCCGTGGATATTGAAACTCGGCGTTCCAAACTGGGTCGTATCAACGGCGGTCTATCCGGACCGGCCGTCAAGCCCATGGCCTTGCGATTGGTCTATCAGGCGGTTCAATCCGTTTCCATACCGGTTATCGGCATAGGAGGTATACGGACGGCAGAAGATGCCTTGGAATTTCTCCTGGTCGGGGCCAAGGCCGTCCAGATCGGAACGGCCAATTTTATTCGGCCCACAACGGTCTTGGAGGTCATCGAGGGAATAAAAAAATATCTCACAAATAAAAAAATCCCCAGGATGACGGATTGGATAGGATCATTTATTTCTTGAAAATGAATTCCTTATTCCATCGAACCATCAACGGTCTTTCCTTCTACCAGTTCTCATTGTTTCAATCGATAACGGGGTTGACTCACGGGGTCTTCACCCGTCATGGCGGGAAAAGCCAAGGGGCTTACGCCAGTCTTAATTTAAGTTTTTCAGTGGGCGATGACCAACAAAAGGTGGTTGATAACCGGGAACTGGTGCTGAAGACATTAGGGATACCCGGCCTTCAGAGTCTTAAACAGGTGCATGGCAAAGAAGCGGTTGAAATTCAAGGCCAACCTTCCAAACAATCACATTCGACCCCGGAATCAACATCCGGGGACATCCTGATGACCCAGGTGCCGAAACAGGGCTTGATGGTCAAACAAGCCGATTGTCAGTCTATTCTGCTCTATGATCCTGCTCATAAGGCCATTGCCAATATTCATTGCGGCTGGCGGGGAAACGTGAATAACGTCATCGGGGAAGCCATCAAAAAAATGAAGGTGGTTTATAGAACCCATCCTTCCAGCCTGTTGGCGGGAATAGGACCTTCTCTGGGACCTTGTTGCGCCGAGTTTATTCATTATCGAAAGGAAATACCGGCCAAATATTGGACCTACCAGACCCGCCCCTATTATTTTGATCTCTGGCGTTTAAGTCGGGATCAGTTGATGGCCGCCGGGGTTTTAGAAGACCATATTGAGATTGCCGGTATCTGTACTTCCTGCCAAACCAAAGACTTTTTTTCCTTTCGGAAGGAAAAGCAAACCGGCCGCTTTGCTACCGTTATTGCTTTAGGGTAACCTTGTTTATCTAAAATCGAAGGGCATTGCTAAGAACCTGAGGGACCAGATCCACCAAGATCTGAAAACGTTGGAATTGACCCCCCCTTTCCTTCCGGAAATTTTATCAAACGATTAAAAGGATTCCGCCCGCCCGTATGTAGATTACGTTCCGGTGACTTTAGCGTATGGTATCATGGCGGAAGTGAGACAATAACCATCCTGAGATTTATCGACAGAAAAGAATTAGCGCGAATCATAAAAAGATTAAAAATGGGTTCTTCTTCTGATTAGTTGGGAGAAAGGGCTTAAACGAGAGTTGGGACAGCCATCCTGTCTTATACACTCAGGATGAGTCCCGCGGCAGAGGCTATATCATATCAACAACCGGATATTGGCCCTTATGAGAAATAAGGGCTTCAAACATGGTTTTCCTTCCTCAAATAGAATACGATACTTTTCCCCAACAGCGGATTAAGCAGATGATCAAGAAAACAGGTCATCCAGGGCTTTTTCATCATGTCCCAGACCAGGAATCGATGATAGAGGTTGACTAAAGTCGAGTCTTCCCGAGTCGGACCGATCAGACATTTAAGCCACCAATAAGGGGTATGAAGACTGTGGGCGAAGTGAGAGGCCCACAACCTGGAGCCGGAACCTTCCAGCAGGGCTATCAACTCTTTCTTTTTGTAGATTCGGATATGACCATTGGTGGTCTGGTGGTAGCTCTCGGACAAGGCCCAGCAGATTCGTTCCGGCAGATACCTGGGAACGCTTACAATGAGGTCCCCGCCCGGTCTTAACACCCGGGTCACCTCTTTTACGGCCGTATGTTGGTCGGGTATGTGTTCCAACACTTCCGAACAGATGACCATATCGAAAAAATCATCGGGGAAAGGTAAGTTGGTAATGTCAGCCGCCAGGGTGGCCCATGGTCCGCCTCCGTTCAGCCCCAGTTTATCTTGATTCACCAGTCGATTTCTGGCCTCAACGACCTCGTCGTAGGAAACGTCCGAACCGATGGACACCACGTTTTCAAGTTTTGATGCCGCGCAGATATGCCGACCTGATCCGCAGCCGATATCCAGTATTTTGTGTCCTGACTTGATCGGAAGCTTGTCAAACCTGACGGTGATCATGGATGGTTTCCCGATAGGCTTCAACCGTGGCCTGAGCCGCTTTTTCCCAGGTAAAAAATTGATGGACCCGTTTTAGACCGGCCGCGCCCAGGGCCCGGGCTCTGTCCGGATGATCGAGGAGCTCCTTGATGGCTTTAGCCAAGGCCATAAAATTGGCCGGAGGGATGATTATGCCGGCGTCTCCCACCACTTCGGGCAAGGCCCCCCCTGAGGTGCTGATAACCGGCACACCACAGGCCATAGCTTCCCCCGCGGGAAGACCGAAGCCTTCATAAAGAGAGGGGATCACGGCCATAGTGGCCCGGGCGTAAGTTCGAACGAAATTCCCGTTATCAATCCGTCCGGTAAAGGTGACCCGAGAGCCTATGTCCAGATCCCTGATGAGCTTGACAATCCGGCCGTCCTTTTTAGGTTCACCCACCACCGTCAGGTTTACCTCGTGGGTTTTGGAAACTTCTTTCACGGCCTTTAATAAATAGTCCAGCCCCTTTAAGGGCATGTCGGCGCTGTTGGTGACCATAATCCGATTTTTTTCCCTCTCAATTTCAGGGAGAGGATAAAAAAGCTCGCTGTTGATGCCGTTGGGAACGACCTTGAATCTTTGGCGGGGAATATTGAATTCCCGGCTGATGTCTTCCCTGGCACATTCGGAGACCGTGATGATTTTTGGAAGTTTTCGCGAAACCTTGATCTGCATCCCGATGAAAGAATACCACCTGACCTGTTTGAACTTTTTCCATGGCGACCGAGCAGCGGCAATGTCCAGCCTGCGGTCTACGGTGATGGGATGATGAATCGTGGCAATCGTGGGGACCACTTTCTGCATATTCAGAAGGCCGTAGAAAAGGCCCTGATTGTCGTGAACAATGTTGTAGCGGTCATATTTGTCTTTAAGGAATTTTTGGGCCCTTAGCCCAAAGGTGAAGGGCTCTGGAAATCCCGCGGTGGAGACCCCGATCCATTCTAGCAGATTAATGGGATCGCATAGTTCTCTCCATGAAGGAATCCTGAACAGGGCTTCAGGGTTATACAGATCAAGGGACGGGAGGCGATAGACCTTGATGTCTTCATCAAGGAGCGGGTCAGGTGGGCCGGAGACCACATCGACCTGATGACCCAGGTCCTTCAAGGCCCTGCTCAGGTTTTTAAGATAGACGCCCTGTCCGCCGCAGTGAGGATTGCTTCTGTAACTTAAGAGGCAAATTCTAAGGGGGACTTGATGATCTTTGGCATCACGGGCTTCGTTTTTGATGTGAATCTGAACTGCCATCTTGTTGATTCCGAGCGCTCGTTCACTTTTGCTTGATTTTTATCATACTTGAAGTTGAGAAGTCAAGGCAAAAACTTTATTCCAATCGTGGAAATCGTGGGGGACAACCTTTGTATCATTACATTGACATCGCTCGAATAGCCTGCTGAGTATTTGAGGATGATTCAAATATAAACATCTAAAAGGCGTCTCCATAACCAAGAATCCTATTTTCAGCATTTCCTCTTATTCTAATCTGATTAAAAGGAAGGAATCTATTCCCCTCGACGCTTAAGCACACCCAATGTTTTTACCCTGGGCAGTTCCAGGAAAAGGCCCGAGGCCAGGGCCATTTGGTAAACCCGAAAAGGGGCTTGTCCCCCTTGTTTCGGGTCTTCGAAGATATCGTGAATAAGCAGATAGCCTCCAGGCAGGAGATGTCCGGCCCAGTTTTGGTAATCCTGATAGGCCGATTCAAAGGCGTGCCCGCCGTCAATAAAAACTAGACTGAGCGGCGTGGACCACCCCCGAGCGGCCAGGGCGGACTCGCAGACCATAGGAACAATCGTCTCTTCCAGGCCGGCTTTTTCAATAGTACGTCTGAAGAATGGGAAGGTATCTAGGCGGCCGCTGACAGGGTTCATTAAGTCAGGATCGAAATATTGTTCGCCGGGCTGTTGTTCTTCGGAACCTCTGTGATGGTCGATGGAAAAAAGAACTCCCTGATGGGCTTTGCACCCCAGTCCCAGATAGATGGCGGATTTCCCGCAATAACTGCCGATCTCAAGACAAGGACCCAAATGGCCGACTTCTTTGGCCGTTTGAAAGAGAAACAGACCCTCTTCCTCGTCTAAAAACCCTTTGACCTCTTGGATTAATTCAAAAGGGATGTCTTCTTTTTTCATTTAGGGCTCGTAGAAATAGTCTATTTCCAGTATTCCGCCAGAGGACTTTCCTTTCCCGATGATGATCGCCGAGGTTAGCCCGCTGTAATCCTTATTTCCGGTCACCATTTTTACATAGGTATCCTTGATTTCCCCATCCCGGTGGTATCCGGAAATCTGGACACTGATATTAACCCCATCTGGAGTGACAATGGCCGCCCTGACATTGATCTCGGAAATGCCATCAGCACGGGTGAGTATGTAATCGACGCCCCGCATCCTTCCCGACAGTACCCCTCCGAAAAGGTCTCCTTCGAAATAGGCATCATATCTTCTTCCAAGTGGTGTATTCCCGAAATAAATCAGTTCAGTCACTTTACCTTTGAAAGACGTCAGAAGTTCTAAACGGCCGATTGAAAACATGCTCGCATTTCCCTTTCAAGAAAATATTTTTTTTAGTTGCTTATTTTGCTGGATGTCTTTTCTGTCTGTCCTATTCTAAATAATCCAACCAGCTCCAGCGGGTCATCCCCCCCTGCTCCGAATGGATCAGGTTTCCTTGTCCAACGGCCCGGGCCAAGGTCTTACGGACTTGATCCCTTCCGGAATCGGTTGATTCCCATACCCGGTCAACCAGTCTGTTCAGGGAGGCCTCTGCGGACAAAGCTCCCTGGGTCGGCCAGGCCCCCTTTTTTTCAATGGCCTTGCTCATCATCAAGGCGTTGATAACCACAACCTGCTCCAATTGGGTCAATTCCCAGGCCTCGGCTTCCGATGCCTCTCCCTTTTCCCTTCGCCGTTTGATCTTCCCCAACCGATCAAGATATTCCTTTTCCCAGGTAATGACCACGTCATCCAACATTTCCTTGCTGACCGAAGGGGTCTCAACAACAGCCCTGTTGGCATGATACTCCGACCAGTCCTGGGTCAGAATGTTTAAACCGAATTCAGCACTTTTTTCCTGAACCTCTGTTCCCGGAAAGGGGGCCAAAAGGTGATGACCGCAGGATCCTCCGATGTTTTTCAGTTTTTCACTGAAGTCCATCGTCTGCCTAAGCGTCTCCGGTGTTTCACCTGGAAGCCCCAGGATAAACGTAAAATGCGCTTCCACACCCACATCCCGGCAAAGGTTTGCAGCCTCGACCACCCGCTCGAGGCTGATCTTTTTCTTGATGGTCTTTAACATATCGGGGTTTCCTGTTTCCACCCCGAAGCTTACGGCATAGCAGCCGGCTTTCTTCATCTCCATTAAGAGTTCCTGGGAGATGGTATCGACACGCGAAAAAGAAGTCCATCTGGCCTTAAGTTCACGCCTTCGTATTTCATCACAGACAGCCAGGCAGTGATCCTGGCTGGCGGTAAAAAGATCGTCCACGATGTTGATCTGTTGAAAATTTAATCCGCGAAGATATTCCATTTCCTCCACCACCTTCTCGGGGTCCCGGTAACGCACCCTGGCTCCCACCATTTTTCTTCCGACACAGAAAATGCACTGGAAGGGGCAGCCTCTGCTGGTGGTCATGGTAATGGGCATCCCTAAGGCCCGGTATCTGCCCAAAGGGAATAAATGCCTGGCGGGCATGGGCAGGGAATCCAGATCGATGACCTGTTCCCTTGGTCCGGACCTGAGGACTTCGGATCCGTGGCGGTAAACAATGCCTTTGACCTTGCTCCAATCCCTATCCTTCTCAGCTTCTCTGGCCAAATCGATGACTGTGTGTTCGCCCTCTCCAAGGACCACGATATCCAATTCAGGCAGGCTGTTCATAGCCTCTTCGGCCCAAAAGGTTACATGCGGACCGCCCATAACCGTCAGAATTTCGTTATTGATGGTTTTGACATCTTTAATTATTTGAGCTGCGCTGTCATAAGTCATCGTTACGGAAGTCGCACCCACCATGTGCGGCCGAAATTCACGAAGAACCGATTCCAGCATCCTTTGGCTGTAAGGAAACACCGTAAAATCAACCGCTCGGGTCTCAATGCCCGCCTCCTCAAGGGCTCCGGCCAAAAAAGCCAGGGCCAATGACGGAGAAGGATTCTCAGAAATAGGGCAATAGGGATTGATCAACAAAAAGCGCATAGACCTACTCTCGATTCGTGCTTGGGGGTATCAGAAAATTCTTAAGATAGGCTCTTATATCGTGAAATTTCTTCACGGTCAACAGGTTATGTCCGCCGAGAAGCCTTGGTTCGACTTTCTGCCGACAGACCCCGTAGAATAAACCTTACGACCGTGTCGATAACCTCTTCCTGGTTAATGTGCGACAGGCTCCATTCTCTGAGGGCCGGAAGGGCGGTCAATAAAAATATCAAATCGGCTGTGACCACCGGGTTTTTCAATTGAAAGCATTTTTTTTGATGGCCTTTCTGAAGCAGTTGAATAAAGCCGGATACATATTTCCGGTCTATCTCCCTCATTTGCAAATGGACGTCCTTGCGTCTGGACCAGGATTCCCGGTAGAGGAGTTGAACCGCTTTAGAAAGCTTGTACATCTGCCGCATACTCCGACGCAGGATGAATTCCAGATCTTCGGGATTGGCTTCCCGTTCTTCTTTCTCGTTTCCGACCAGACTTAAGCGGAAGCGTTCAACAACATCCTTATAAACCAGGACCAGAATATCATCCTTGCTCCGGACATAATCATATAGACTGCCCATGGTCAGACCGGAGGCGTGAGAGATCTCCCGCATGGTCGTTTGATCAAAGCCTTTTTCAAAAAAAAGCTTGGAGGCCGCCTGGATAATCTGCTTTCGACGCTTGGACACCAGATCCTTATTTTTAATATTGGTTTGAACTTCCACCATTTTTCCTTCCGAGCGCTCGTTCACTTTTGGTTTCTTAGCACAATAAAAACAGAGAAGTCAAGGTAAATGTTTTTCGGCCACATAGCCGTTTGCTTGGGTATTGAGATCAACGGACCTTAACAATCAAATCCTTGAGATTGAGCCAAAGGGGATGTTTTTCAAAGCCCTTGCTCCGATCAAGATTCGAATAAGTGTCTATCTGTGCTTTGAGCTTCGATGATTATTGAAGGTTGATTTTCCAGTTCCAATATCCCGGTCGATTTTTCACTTTGATAAACCGCGGAACGGATTCAATCAGATGCACAAAAAGTTGGTAGCCGGCCCGTTCCAGCTCTTTGTGAAATGCCGTTAAATCCAGCTTCCAGTTGGGATAAATCCAGTAATTGGAATCAGAGAAACTCGCCCAGGCCATTTCTCCTTTCGGGCTTTGAAAGGGCCTGTCTGTTTTCAACCGGTCCGAAAGGATCCTGGAAATACATAAAGGCCAGTTGCCGGAAACAACAATACCAAGGGACAGGGAGCTTTGCCGGGGAAGGGAAAGGCAATCCTTCTGACCCAGTTCCGGACTGACTATAGCGCCGGAGAAACCGTATGATTTGATCTGGCTGATGGACAGGGGATTGCCCAGGTTGCAAAAAGGTCCGGCCCACAGAGAGAGTTTTTGGGGATTGCGGAAAAAGGCAATCTGCCAGGGGGCGTTCAGGACAAACCAGACACATCCCTTTTGCAACAATCGAATAATCAAGGAGTTAAACTCGGCTTCATCTTCGGGCCAGATTGCCGGGGGAAGCCACCACCAGATGTCCCGGTTGTTCAAATTATTTCGAAAAGTCTCCGGAGATAGCCAGAGCCCGATTTTTTCTCTGCCCTGGTCGCTTCTGGGGGCCAATCGAAAAACCTTTTGATCAACAGCTTTCAACCTGGCGAACCGTATCCGGGGAAGGGCCGCTTGAAACCGGGAAAACAGAATTTCCCTATTATCAGAGGGTGTTATTTCCGCTTCAAGCTGAGCCATCTTCTCGGACAAGTCCGGTTCCCGTCGGTCAATTAAAAAAACCGGGGCCCCTTGTTGCGGCCTTTTTTTACCGCCGGGAGTTAGATAAAATCGGGCGCCCTGAGACATTCCACGGCTGATCTTTAAGGTGGCATGCCAGGGTTCATCTTCATAACCGATTCTAAGGACATCACCAGGTATGAGTTCCTGCTTAAGCTGAAGATAGGGTTTGTCCCCTTCCCCTGAAACTCTCCCCAATAACAGCCCTGAGCCGGTTTGCACCTCAGTCTGAATAGGATTTTGAGGTCGCTGGGAAAGAAAATGATAATGCGTGCCAAGGCGGCCCATGGCCTGACTCAACAAGGTTAGGGCCTCTTTTTTAACCGTTGGATCCTGGGGATGATCGCGTAACATTTGATAGGCCCGGACGGTGTAATAAACATAATGGGGGCCTTTTTTACGGCCCTCTATCTTCCATCCCTTTATGGCCGGAACAGACAGCAGGACTTTGATCAGCACATCCAGGCTGAGATCCTGACAGGAAAAATACCGCTTGGATGTTCCTTCCTGGCGATATAGACGCCTGCAGGGCTGGACGCATCTTCCCCTCAGACCACTTTTCCCTCCCAAATAACTACTCCAGTAACATCTGCCGGATATCCCATAACATAACGCACCATGAACAAAAACCTCCAGCCCAATACGATCAGGGCATACTTCGGCCACATGTTTGATTTCATTGATGCTGAGCTCACGAGGAAGAATAACCCGGCTGACGCCGGGGATACGACTGATTAGGGAAAGGGCGGCACCAAAACCGCAATTGGCCAGAGTGGAGAGGTGAAGTTCACCGGGAAAACCGGTCTGCCGGGCCAGCTCTATCACGGCCAGATCCTGAATAATCAGGGCATCCGGATGCACCCGGCGGTTAAGATCATCCATAAGTTTTCCGGCCTGATCCAGTTCATCAGGTTTTATCAGCGTGTTCAGAGTGACATAGATCCGTGTCCCTTGACTATGCGCCAGATCGGTAAGCCCGGCTAATTCTTCCAGAGTGAAGTTTTTGGCTTCCATGCGGGCGGAGAGCTGCTTCAAGCCGCAATAAATAACATCTGCCCCGGCAGCCAGCGCGGCTAAAAAAGAGGGCTTATTTCCGGCCGGAGCCAGAATCAGTGGATATGAAGGAGATGGTGCAGTCATGATGCGTCGAATCCCTGAGAATGGTTTTATTCATGATTGAATGACAAACCGTCGCATTTGGATGTTTAGGAGCAGTCCGATTCCGATCAGGTTGGCTATGATTGAAGATCCCCCATAACTGATAAAAGGCAAGGGCACCCCGACTACCGGGACAAGGCCGACGACCATGCCTATATTAATTAGACTTTGCCAGAAGAAGATAGCACATATCCCCAGGGCCATGACCATGCCGAAACGATCTTTGGATTGGCGGGCTATATTCAAGGCCCATAAGATCAAAAGCAGGAAAAGGGTGACCACTACCAGAGAACCGATAAATCCCCATTCCTCGGCCAGAACCGAAAAGGCAAAATCAGTATGCTGTTCGGGTAAAAAGCGGAGTTGTCCTTGGGTCCCTTTCAGAAATCCCCTGCCCCAAAAACCCCCTGAGCCAACGGCGATCTTGGACTGGAGGATATGATAGCCGGCCCCTAAAGGATCCGATTCCGGTTGAAGAAAAACAAAGATCCTTTTCTTCTGATAATCTTTAAGAAAAAACCATAATAAGGGCACGGACAGGATCAGACCCCCTAGGGATACAAATAGGGTCTTCCAGGCTATTCCTAAAAAAAAGAAAATAGAGAGACTGACTAATAAAAGCAAAAGGGCCGTTCCCAAATCCGGTTGTTTAAGAATCAACAAGGCCGGTAACAGGGCCATTCCCAGGGGAAGATAGAGATCCCGGAAACCATAACGGCGGTCAAGTTCGTTGTTAAAAAAATATTTAGCCAAAGCCAGAATCAATGAGATTTTTACCAGCTCTGACGGTTGAAAGGAGAAAAAAGCTATGGTCAACCAGCGCTGGGACCCCGAAATCGTACGACCAAAGAACATGACGCCTATCAAAAGCAAGATGGATATCCCATATAATGGATAGGTCACGGAAAGCAATAAATGGTAATCAAAGAAAAGGATGATCATTAACAAGATAAAACCGAACCCGGCCCAATAAATTTGTTTAAGATAAATGGGGGAACCTTTGCCTCCTTCAGCCAGATAAGTGGCCGAAAAGAGATTAATCACCCCGATGGCGATCATAAAAAGAACCAGGAAAAGAAGTGACCAATTAAAATTTTGGATAAATCGACGATCAATCAAGGTTCCTGTCCTCGACAGTGGGTTCAGGTTGGGGTTCGGTTTCGGATTGGGGTTGGATAGAGGAAGTCCCACTTCCTCTGGGAGGCAGATGGAAATAGGCTTCGAAGATCTTCCGGGCTATTGGGGCGGCAGCGTCGCCGCCATGTCCCCCGTGTTCCACAAGAACGGCCACAGCCAGTTGTGGAGATTCCAATGGAGCAAAGGCCACAAACCAGGCGTGGTCTCTGCCTCCCCGTTTCCCCAGGCCGACCACCTGGGCCGTTCCTGTTTTTCCGGCGGCAATAATTTTCCATTGGCGGGCTGCCCCGCCTGTCCCTCCCGGTTCATTAATCACACCGGCCATGCCTTCACGGATCAACCTGAGATGCTCCGGGTTTAAAAAATTTGACCTGATTAGCTGAGAGGAAAATTCTTTGATGACATTACCTTGGGGAGAAACCAATTGTTTAACCAAAAAAGGACGAAATACCCTGCCTCCATTGGCGATCGCGGCCGTTACGACGGCCATCTGTAAAGGGGTGGTCAGATTATAGCCCTGACCGATGGCCAGGGATAAGGTTTCCCCGGGCTGCCAGGGGACTTTATATCGTTTGAGTTTCCACAACGAAGTGGGGATAAGGCCGCCTTTTTCCGGATATAGGGCGATACCGGTCGGCTGCCCCAACCCCAAGAGCCCTGCATAACGGGCTAAGCGATCCACTCCCAAGCGAATACCCACATTATAAAAAAAGACATCACAGGATTGGACAATGGCCTTGTGAAGATTGACCGCCCCATGTCCCCCTTTCCTCCAGCAATGAAAGACTCGATTTCCAAAAGGAAAGGAACCATTGCAATAAAAAATGGTCTCTGGGGTAATCACCTTTTCTTCCAGTCCGGCCAGAGCAGTAACCATTTTATAGGTCGATCCCGGCGGATATTGTCCCTGGATCGCCCTGTTTTGAAAAGGTTTATGCGGGTCTGAAAAAAGGGCATTCCACTCTTTGGCAGAAAGCTTACGAGTGAACGAAGAAGGATCAAAGGCCGGGGAGCTATACAAGGCTAAGATTTCTCCGGTCGCCGGATTTAAGACCACCACAGCCCCCGGTTTCCCGGCCAAGGCCTCCTGGGCTGTTTTTTGGATATTCCAGTCCAAAGTGGTTATCAGATTATCCCCTATGGTTGATTCACGGACACCCAACACTTGAATCTCTTGCCCAATGGCATCCACTTCCAAAAATCGCCCGCCCTTTTTCCCTCCTAATTCGTCCTGCCACTCCTTTTCCAATCCCCATTGACCGATAAAATCTCCCATCCGGTTGTCCGGATACTGATTGCTTTTAAGTTGTTTGGCTGTTATCTCTCCCAAATATCCAATAGTATGGGGGGCTACAAGACCCAAGGGATAATTCCGTTGAGGACTCACTTCGACATAAATCCCGGGCATAAGATATTTGAAGGTCTCAACCTTCCCCAGTTCGTCCTGGGTAATATCTAATTTAATTGGAATGGGGTGGAAGGGGCTGGCCTTCTTTTGGGCCAGCCGTTGTTCCATCTGTTCTTGGTCCATGTCGAGCAGTTTGCAGAGTTGCACTTTGAGCAGATCCCAGTTTTGAACATCATCGGGAATGACATAGAGATTAAAGGAAGACCGGGAATTGACCAGTTGAGTCCCATGACGATCTAAAATGATCCCTCGAGCCGGGGGAATATCAAAGACCCGGATGCGATTATTTTCCGACAATTTTTTAAAGTATGTGGCCTTGACCATTTGTAGATACCAGAAGCGGCCTAACAGCCCCAAAAAAATCGCCAGGATAATAATGGTGGTGATCGTGAATTGCCTTGGAAGGTCGGTCGGTTCTTTTTCGAAAAATGAGATTCGGGACATCAACTTAAAGAAGGCTTTTTTTCAAAAAAGGCCTTAAAAAGATAAAACAACGGCAGACTCAAAAGCATAGTGATGACGGCCTGAACCACAATCATGAAAGACTGATATCGGGAGAATTCCAGACCTTTGGAAAGGGTTAGGAAAAAATAGACGGAGAAACCATACAGGAGCTGCAGCAACAGAACCGAGAAAACCATAAAAAATATGGATTGAATGATGGTTCGAGTCCAAACCAGATGGTATATCCAAACGACTAATGGGTATAAAATCATGGCCTTTCCCATCCCACCCCAGGACAGGATATCCACTATCATGCCCAGAAGGACACCCAAGAGCAACCCTAGGCGCAATCTTTCCAGAGTGCCTAAAAAAATAATCAGAATAAAAAGCAGATCGATACGAAAGGGACTAATAATTTCCCCATACAGCCAAGTGGATTGGAGGACTAAGAAGATCAGCCCCAGAATAAAAAAAAGGAGGAACTTCTTAACCATCTCGAGATTCCTCCAGGTCCGGTAAGGGGGGTCTTTTTTGAAAGATCAGGACCTCTTCAATATGCGATAATTGGCATTCCGGAACAACCTCCACAAAAAGAAAATTGCCTTTGACCTGCGAAACCACACGCAGAACCCTGCCCAGGATCAGCCCTTTGGGAAAGAGTTGATCCAGACCAGAGGTGACAATGATATCTCCGGCACGAATATCTTCGGTTCGGACAATATATTTCACCTGGCAATTCTTTTCTCCGGGAATCCCGGTCAAGACCCCGCGTACTCTAGTCCGTTGAGAAAGACAATCCACGGCAAAGCTTGGATCATTTAATAATATGACTTGGGAAAAATGACCGGAAGTTTTTTCCAGCCTTCCAACCACCCCCTCTGGCCGGAGGACGGGCATACCACGGACCAGCCCTTCTTTTCGGCCTTTGTCAATATAAAAGGTTTGCAAAAACGGGCTGGGACCACTTCCCACCACTTTGGCCACCATGGAAGGGCCTGAAATTTCGGCCTTTAGTTGCAGAAGTTTTTTGAGTCGCTCATTGGCTGAAGCCATTTCCCTTAAGCGAATATTTTCTTGTTTCAGTTGGATCAATTGGTCCTTGAGGTGTTTATTTTCCTGTTGGGTATGGGTCAATGCCATATAATGGGTCCACCAAGACACGACCCCTGTTTTAATAGAATGAAAAATCGAAAAAACCGGCAGGATCCCATCCACCAGCGAACTTTCCACTGAAAAATAGTCTCGATCACTTTTAGAAAGGGAAGAAGACAAGGCCAGAAGGGCCAACAGGGCAAGCCAAAAAAGGAGAACGTTCCGAAGTTTATTAATAACCATTCGATGTTTCTATAACTTTGAAGCTCCCCGCAATTCCGGCGGGATGGGATTGCTCTTACCTCATATTTTCAAAGGGATAGCTCCTTAAATAGAAACCTCCCTTAATAATTCAATATTTTCCAAGGCCTTTCCGGAACCCAAGACGACTGCTGAAAGCGGATCATTGGTAATAATGATCGGCAAGCCGGTTTCTTCCTTTAAGAGGACATCTAAATTTTTCAGCAGGGCCCCCCCCCCAGTAAGAAAAATTCCTCTGTCCACAATATCGGCAGCCAGTTCAGGTGGGGTTTGTTCCAGGGCCACCTTGACCGTATCAATAATCGTATCGATCTGTTCGGAAATGGCCAGGCGAACCTCTTCCGAATCTATGGTCAAGGTTTTCGGAATGCCGGAAACCAAATCCCTTCCCTTAATTTCGATCGAGTCCGGTTCATCCTGGGGATAAGCGGTACCAATGGTGGTCTTGATGACTTCGGCCGTGCGTTCTCCAATCAATAAATTGTATTTTCGTTTGACATACTGCAGAATGGCTTCGTCTATCTTGTCTCCCCCCACCCTGACCGATTTACTAAAAACAATTCCGGCCAGAGAAATAACCGCGACCTCCGTGGTTCCCCCCCCAATGTCCACAACCATATTGCTGATCGGTTCGGTAATCGGCAGGCCGGCCCCAATAGCCGCGGCCATAGGTTCCTCAATCAGATAAACCTCCCGGGCTCCAGCCGATTCCGCCGATTCCCGGACCGCCCTTTTTTCAACCTGGGTGATACCAGAAGGGACAGCGACTATGATGCGAGGCCGGATCAATGCCCGGCGATTGTGGACCTTGCGGATAAAATGACGCAGCATGGCCTCGGTTACTTCAAAGTCGGCAATAACGCCGTCTTTCATGGGCCGGATGGCTATGATATTGCCGGGTGTTCGTCCAAGCATCAACTTGGCCTCTTTCCCGACGGCCAAGACTTTGTTATAACCCTTACCATCCTTGCGAACCGCTACCACTGAGGGTTCGCTCAAAACAATGCCTTTGCCTTTTACGAAGACGAGAGTGTTGGCTGTTCCCAAATCAATGGCTAAATCATTGGAAAAAATTCCCAGGAGGGGATCTAAAAACATGGGGGCTCCTCTTGATAAGATTTATATTAATATTAAATATTATCAAATTTTTACATCCAGTTCAAGCTTTTTAAAAACTTTTTGAAAGAGATAATAATTTACTGGTTTTTCCCGGTAACCTCCTTTTTTAGTGACTCTTTTGGGTAAAAGGGTTATTAGAAATTAAAATATCCTAAAGAAATTCCATGACCCCATAGATCTTGAAAATGTTTAAAAGTTGAGAAAAATTTTGGATACGCTTTTGGCCATAGTCGAACAATTCAAACCACTAGACAAATGCCTAGGCATTCAGCCCTACGGGAAAGGTCGTGTCAACGACACCTTCCTGGTTACCCTAGATGGCCGAAAAGACAATAAATTCATTCTTCAGCGCATCAACACCCGGGTTTTCCACCGGCTCGAACTTATCATGCAGAATTTAAGAACCCTCAGCGAACATATCCAAAGTCACCAGGAGCAAAGGGCTTTAGGCCCTGGCCGTCGCTGGGAGGTACCTAAGATTTTCTTGACCAAAAACGGCCGTGACCACTGGATCGGTCCCGATGGGTCATTCTGGCGGGCGATCAGCTTTATCGACCGGGCGCAGTCGTTTGAGACCATCCAAAATATCGGGCATGCCCAGGAAGTCGGTTATGCCCTGGCCATGTTCCACCTTCTCATCGAGGACCTGTCTATTGAAGCCTTGGCCGACACGCTGGAAGGATTTCATATTACACCGCGCTATCTCCGGCACTTTGATGAGGTCCTGGCTAATCTTAAGCCGAGAAAATCGCCTGAGATGGAATATGCCCGGGAGTTTATTAACCGGAGAAGAACCTTGGTCGATGTCCTGGAAAAAGCCAAAGCACAGGGCAAGCTACCTCTTCGCCCGATCCATGGCGATCCTAAGGTCAACAACGTCATGATAGACACCCATACAGGCCAAGCCGTAGGCCTTGTTGATCTGGATACAGTCAAACCCGGCCTGATTCATTATGATATCGGCGACTGCCTCCGTTCTTGCTGCAACCCACTTGGGGAAGATGCCGAACATAGGGAGCCAGTTCATTTCCAGCTTGATTTTTGCCGGGCCGTTCTGAAAGGGTATTGGTCCATTGCCGGGGAATTCCTTAAAGAGACTGAGTATGAATATCTTTTTGATGCCATCCATCTAATCGCCTTTGAGTTGGGCCTTCGTTATTTCACCGACTATTTAGAAGGGAATATTTACTTTAAAGTCGAGCAGGCGGAGCAAAATCTGAACCGGGCAATGGTCCAATTCAAGCTCACCGAGAGTATCGAATCACAGGAAGAAGATATTCAATCTCTCATCCGGGACCTTAGATGAATCCCCGGGTTTTTTTCTGCTTGTTTTGGTATTCGATATAAGTATAATCATCCGGAAAACTTGATTGGGGAGGATACGATGCTAAGCGACGATCAACTTAATAAATACGCCGATGTGCTTTTTTGGGGATTAACCACAGCCAGGAAACAACCTTTCAAAAAGAAGGATATTATCCTCATTCAGTATGAGCCCCTGGCTCTAAAACTGGCTGAGATTTTATATGCCAAAACACTCGATAGGGGAATGTATCCGGTTCAACGTATGGGTGTAACCTATGGCATGGAGCATGATTTTTTTCAAAAATCAAAGAACGATCAACTGGTCTTTATCACTCCGGGAGATAAAGAATTATTTCAGAAGGTCAACGGTCGATTTTTTTTAAGGGCCCCCGAATCGTTGACCCATCTGAAAGACATCGATCCGGCCCGGATCGGAAAGGTCCTGATTTCAAGAAAGCCGTTAAGAGAGATACTGGATCGGCGGGAGGAGAAAGGGATTTACAGCTGGACTCTCTGTACGGTCCCCACCGAAGAGCTGGCCAAACAGGCTAAAACGACCATTCGAAAATACACCGACCAGATTGTCCGGGCTTGTTATTTAGACAAAGAAGACCCGGCGGCTGAATGGGAACACATCCATAGGAATGCCCGGCAGATAAAAAAATGGCTCAACAGCCTTAAGATAAAACTTCTCCACATCGAATCGACCAACGTGGATTTAAAGATCAGACCTGGAGCGCGAAGAATATGGAAAGGTGTCTCCGGTCATAATATCCCCAGTTTTGAGGTCTTTTTTTCGCCTGACTTTCGAGGGACCGAAGGGGTTTATTATTCCAATCTGCCTTCATTCCGGAGCGGAAACTATGTTGATGGTGTTCGGCTGTCCTTTGAAAAAGGGACGGTGAAAAAGGCCGAAGCCATGTCCGGTGAGGCCTTCACTGTAAAACAAATCTCAATGGATAATGGGGCTTCTAAGGTTGGGGAGTTTTCTTTGACGGACAAACGTTTTTCCAGGATCAATCGTTTTATGGCCGACACCCTTTTCGATGAGAATTACGGCGGGGTTTACGGGAACTGTCATATCGCCCTCGGGGCATCCTATACCGACACCTTTGATGGAAATCCGGCCAGGATGACCAAGGAGTTAAAAAAGAGGCTCGGGTTTAACGATTCCGCTCTTCATTGGGACCTGGTAAATACGGAAGACAAGACCGTTACCGCCCATCTGAGCACAGGCAAGAAGCTGGTGATCTATGAAAAGGGGATGTTTACTTTTTAGCAGGACATTACCAATATTGAATTTCGAATATCGAATTTCGAATCATGAACGGATTGGTTTCTTTCTAACTTCGACATTCAATATTCGTAATTCGGTATTCAACATTTTCATGCCTTATGTTGCTACACGGGGACATGAGGGTTTTAACTTCCATGCCTTCCCATTGAATCCTTGACCCCTTCTATTTATGCAACACCTGACTGTATTTCACCATCCCCAAAAGGGCCTTGGCGCAGTCCACGGGACTGGAGAAGGTTGGAATGTGATATCGTTTGAAGATCTCATCTATCGGCCCTTGGATCTGTTCCTCGTTGACGGCTACAACGATCGGCTTCTGGTATTTGGCCGGAATAGTGGCGATTGCTTCGGTAATCTTCAGGGTGTCAATCATTTCGGATGATTTGGTATAGCGGTTAAAATTGTCACGGGTCGGCATGACGATCAAACAATCAATATTGTCCTGTTTGGCGACGATTTCTATGATATTCAAGTAGGCTTTCTCATTTTTCCTCCCGATACAGTCTATGGGATTCACCGGAGGAGGGGAAAAAGGCAGCATCTGATCCCTTAGTTCATCCTGCGCCTGTTGGCTCATTTCTGGAACACTTAGACCCAAGCGGGTACAAGCCTCTGTGGCCGTTACGCAAAAACCTCCGCCGCCATGAATGATAGCCACCCGGTTTCCTTTGGGCAGAGGTTGATAGCAGAGACTATTGGCCATATAAAACGTTTCCATGAAATCGTGCCAGCGAATGGCACCTGCCTGACGACATACGGCATCAAAAAGATCATCGTTGCCTGCCAAAGCCGCTGTATGGGAACGGGCCGCACGGGCCGCCGCCTCCGATGAGCCGGCCTTGTATATCAACAGGGGTTTTTTCCGGGTAACCAACTTGGCCACCTCTAAAAACCTGCGGCCGTCCCCAATGTCTTCCACATAAGAAATGATTACTTTCGTTGTGGGATCATCACCCAGATATTCCAGGAGATCCACGAAGCTGATGGAGGCCTGATTCCCGAAGCTGATGAATTTGCTTACGCCGAATCCGTATTTTCGTGAGGCATCATACAAATAATTGCCGAGGGTCCCACTCTGGGATAGGAAAGAAATCGGTCCTCGATGAGGGCGCCTCACCATATTGGTAAAGGTGTTCAGGTTCCCCTCGGTACTCCAAACCCCCAGACAATTCGGCCCCAGAAAATAAAAGCCAGCCTTTTTCGATACTTCGGCTATCTGCTTTTGGATCTCAGCCCCATCGCTGCTGATTTCGGCAAAACCGGCTGTGATGACGATTCCGCCCCTCACTTTTTTAGCAATGCATTCTTCGATCACCTTGGCCACAGAGGAGGCATTGACCACGATTAAGGCCAGGTCAATCTCATCTGGGACATCCCTGAGGCTTGGATAACCTGGAATGCCCTGGATGATTTTCTCCTTGGGATTGATCGGATAAATTGTATTGCGAAATCTTCCGGCCATTAAGCTGTTCAGCATCCCGTAACCCCAGGACTGGATATTATTGCTGGCCCCGACAACGGCTACTGAACCCGGTCTGAAAATGGCATCTAAAGATTGCTTCATCTGAACGTCCATTAATGCTTAACCTCCTGCATAAAATTCATGATGATCTGGGTGACTTTTTTGGGCCTTTCCATCGGCATGAGATGTCCTACCCCCTCGATCAGGGCATAGGTGCCTTGTGGCATTTGGGATGAAGCCTTCTCAAGTTCGTCAAAGATGCGATTTTCACTGGTTTCACCTTCTAACACCAGCACAGGGCAAAGAATTTTGGGTAGAATCGGCCAGGGATTATATTTCATGCCTCCCATAAAAAGAGCGGCCTCTTTCTGAGGGGAGCAAACCAATTGCCTTTCACCGGATGGGTCTTTCTGAAACCCGTATCGGATATATAGGTCCACCATCTCCCTATCCCAGTTATGGAAAAGAGATTTTGATCCCAAGTATTGCCGGAGTTCCAATTCGTCCCGCCAATGATTAATGCGTTTTATGGATTTTGAGGCTAAGGGATGATCCTGGACCGTAAAAGGTATTCGATATAAATCTTCGATCAGGATTATCGGTTCGATAAAAATCATGCCCCCGGCCTCCAACCCGCATACGGCTTGAGAAATGGCGGCCACCGTTGCCCCCATGGAATGGCCGACCACAAAAGGTCTATCCATTTCAAGGTTTCTGCAGAAATGCTTCAGGTCTCTGGCCAGTGTCAACCAATTCACCGTACCGTTTGACGCCTCTGCATCTCGATGATCACAAAAAAAAGGGGCTATGATGCGATAAAATTGGGAGAGCTCTTGGGCGATAGGGTGCCACAGCCAGGGGGAAAACCCCGTCGCATGTAGAAGAACCAGGGTCCGTCCCGGGCCGTCATACACAAGATACTCTATGTCAGCATCACCGATATTTTGAGTTAACACACGGGGATGGTTATGGTTGCTATTGCTATCGATCATTGCCTCAGATAATCTTCCTTATTTTTGGATTTTTCTTATATACTCGCCGTAGGTTGCCAGGGCATCCAACACTCTGGCGGCTTCGCCGGGCATGCGGTAGCAGACGGCATTATGCTGCCCTAACGTAAAAGTAATCTCGGCCTGCTCATAGTTGGTGGCCCACATGTGCTCGGAAGCGATGACAATCGGCTTGTTGTATTTATCGGCCATGGCGTTAAACTCATCCAGGGACATAGCGACCGATTCTATCAGTCTCTGGCCCCATTGTTCTCTGCCGGCTTTATCCTGGGGGGCATTGAAACTTCCCGCCCTCAGCGCCGGCATTATGCTCAGGAACATCATGGCATCAACCGATGGGCACTGCATCACCAGCTCGACGGCTTTATAAATGTTATCAACCTCTGCCCCGGCCACCAGGTCCACCGGGTTGCCCCGGTTCCACCAGGCAGGGAGGATTTTGTCCAACTCAGTTATCG
>JBEKPQ010000046.1:0-27214 GCA_049520575.1 Thermodesulfobacteriota bacterium
GCTCCCTTGTTTCATTGCCGTCAACAATACCCGGGTGAAGGATACCCGTCGTGTGGTCCAAGGGCACGAAAAGGTTCTACTGGCCCGCCTTTCAGACGCCCAATTTTTTTTCAAGGAAGACTTGAAAAAACCTTTGTCCGAAAAAGTTGCCGCCCTGAAAACCGTGGTCTTTCATTCCCGTTTGGGAACCTCTTTTGAAAAAGTTGAGCGGATTATTGAACTGGCCGCTTATCTTTCCAGGAATCTGGCCCCGGAAAAAGAAGAGATGGTCAGACGATGCGCCTTATTATGCAAAGCCGATCTGACTTCCCTGATGGTAGGGGAATTCCCGACTCTCCAGGGGATAATGGGCCGTGAATATGCCCTTCGATCCGGAGAAAAAGAAGAAACAGCCCAGGGAATATTGGAGCACTATCTTCCGTCAGCAGTGAAAAGCCGATTGCCCAGGACGGCAACCGGGGCCTTGGTCGGCTTGGCCGATCGACTGGATACCTTAGTCGGTTTTTTCGGCCTGGAACAAATCCCCACCGGCTCGGCTGACCCTTATGCCTTACGCCGCCAGGCCCAGGCCGTTATCCTGATCCTTTGGGATAAAGACTATCCCCTATCTTTATGTAAGGTCTTAGAACAGGCCTTAATTCCTTATTCGGGACGGTTTGAAGAAAAGGCCGCAACCATCAAACAAAACCTTCGGGACTTTTTTGCCTTGCGTCTGCAGTATTTATTGGAAAGTGAAGGAATCGGAAG
Source organism: Thermodesulfobacteriota bacterium (assembly GCA_049520575.1). GTDB lineage: Bacteria > Desulfobacterota > RBG-13-43-22 > RBG-13-43-22 > RBG-13-43-22 > RBG-13-43-22. The sequence goes on from JBEKPQ010000046.1 coordinate 748, forward strand.
GGAAACCATTGAGGCCGTTTTGGCCACCGAATGGGATGATTTCTGTGAAGTTAAACTCCGGACTCAGGCTCTTCAGGAATTTCAAGAGCACCCGGATTTTCCATCGTTGGCCATCGGCTGCAAACGGGCCTTGAATATCTTAAAAGGGGTGTCTCCTTCTGACACCGGAAAGGTAACACCTGAATTATTAATAGAACCTCAGGAAAAAGACCTCTTCCAAAAAGTGCAAGAGAAACAAGCCGAGTTGGAAAGGCTTTTCCGGCAAAAAGAATATACCGAATACCTCCTCCAGTTGGCCCAATTGCGTTCGACCATCGATGCCTTTTTTGATCAAGTTCTGGTCATGGCCCCAGAGGAAAAAATCAAAAATAACCGCCTGGCCTTACTCTTTCAATTGACTTCCCTGTTTAATCGTTTTGCCCTATTCTCTAAATTCAGTTCTTCGTCTTGATCATTTTCCCGCAGAATCAACATCCAACATCGCTTGATTTATCAAATCCTCGACGACATCAAGACTGTTTAACTCATCAGAATAGGGACGCATTATGAATAATCCGAGGTGACAAGCTGACCGAAAAAAACACATCGCAGTTTATTTCCTGCACCCCTCCTAACTAAATTGGTTTCTTTTCTAAGAAATTAATTGACAAATTAAGCGGTTATGCTATCTTTGCCATAATATCAAGATTGTTACGCCGCTTTTCAGGTTCTTGAGGAGATTTATGGCCCGGTTCCATGTCTCAAAAGATCCATCCAATCCATCAGCCAATTCCTTAAAGAAAATAGCGCCCTCATAAAAACACCCGCTTCGGACGGGCGGGTGTGGAAACAGAAATTCTGAATGGAGCATAATGCCTAAAGTCAAGAAAGCAAACCAGAAGAATAATAAACAGGAATCGATTGAGGCGACACTCTGGCAAACTGCGGATAAACTGCGCAAGAATATGGATGCCGCCGAATATAAGCATGTGGTCCTTGGCCTCATATTTCTCAAGTATATATCCGACGCCTTTGAAGCCCTGCATTCCAAATTAGTGAAGGGCAAGAGCGAGTATGAAGGGGCAGACCCGGAAGACCCGAACGAATACACTGCCGAAAAGGTCTTTTTTGTTCCTCCTGTCGCCCGATGGAAACGGATCTCCGACAACGCGAAGAAGACCGAAATCCTGCTCGAAAATGGCAAGAAGGTTGATATCGGCGGATATGTCGATGAAGCCATGGAAGCCATCGAACGGCAGAATCTTTCTCTCAAAGGTGTTCTGCCCAAAGTGTATGCCCGTCAGAACCTTGACCGGGCAAGCTTGGGCGGCCTCATCGACCTTGTCGGTACCATTGCCCTTGGCACTGAAGAAGCAAAAAGCAAGGACATGCTGGGCCAAGTGTACGAATATTTTCTCGGGCAATTTGCCCTGGCTGAGGGGAAAAAAGGCGGACAGTTTTATACCCCGAGAAGTGTGGTCAAGGTGTTGGTTGAAATGCTCGAACCATACGAAGGCCGGGTATTCGACCCCTGTTGCGGATCGGGCGGTATGTTTATTCAGAGCGAGAAGTTTATTGCTGCTCACCAGGACCACTATAAAAAGAGGAGTAACGGAGTCACCCTCAATCCCGCCGATATGATCTCCATTTACGGCCAAGAGTCCAACCAGACCACCTGGCGTCTTGCCAAGATGAATCTTGCCATTCGCGGGATAGACAGCTCCAACATAAAGTGGAATAATGAAGGCTCGTTTCTGAATAACGCGCACAAAGACCTGAAGGCCGACTTCATCATTGCCAATCCGCCCTTCAACGATTCCGACTGGTCGGGCGATCTCTTAAAAGATGATGCCCGCTGGAAATATGGCGTCCCTCCGTCAAGCAACGCGAACTATGCCTGGATTCAGCACTTCATCTATCACATGTCGCCAACTCGGGGCATGGCCGGTTTTGTGCTGGCAAAAGGCTCGCTGACTTCTAAAACCAACGGAGAAGGCGACACTCGGAAAGCCATTATCGAAGCTGGACTTCTTGACTGCATCGTCAATCTTCCGGCAAAACTCTTTCTCAATACGCAGATTCCCGCCTGTCTCTGGTTCCTGTCGCGCAGGAAACAAGGGCGCCTTGACAAAGTTTTATTTATCGACGCCCGTAATCTCGGTTACCTGGTCAATCGCCGGACAAAAAATTTTACTGACGAAGACATTGCTCGAATTGCCGACACCTATCACCACTGGCACAACAAAGATAAGAAGTACGAAGACGTACCCGGTTTCTGTAAGTCGGTGACACTCAATGAAATCAGGGAAAAAGATTACGTTCTCACGCCGGGCCGCTACATCGGCCTGCCGGAAGATGAAGACGATTTCGATTTTGCCGAGCGATTTGGAAAGCTCAAGGAAGAGTTGGAAGAACAGATGAAAGAGGAGGAAAGACTTAACAGGCTGATTTTGGAAAATCTGAAAAAGGTAAAGCCTTTATGAACGGAAACGCGCTGACAAGAAATAAAGAAAACCAGCTTACAGAAGAAGAGGTATAACGTATGGTATCGCAAAATGCGATACCGTCAAAGCAGTAGTTGGGTGGCTTTATACCCTGATTATTGAGAATTTTCAAAAGATGAAAATCAATGGCTGAATACGAAATTATGAAGAATGACGATATTCAAAGCTGTATTTATGCCATACGTAATGTTCAGGTTATGCTGGATAGTGACTTGGCAAGACTTTACGGTGTTGAGACCAAGGTATTGAATCAGGCAGTCAAAAGAAACATTGAGAGATTTCCGCAAGAATTCAGCTTTCAACTCACTGCCGAAGAATATGATGTTCTAAGGTCGCAATTTGTGACCTTAGACGGCGAGATGAACTTGAAGTCACAAATTGTGACTTCAAGTTGGGGTGGCAGACGAAAAGCGACCTATGCATTTACTGAGCAGGGTGTGGCTATGTTATCCGGGGTTCTGAAAAGCGCTAAGGCTGTTCAGATAAGCATTCAGATTATCAATGCCTTTGTAGCCATGCGCCGGTTTATCGCATCTAATGCAGAGGTATTTCAACTTATAATTTACTTTAGGAGACTTCATGGAGTTTGGTGTTCTTAAGGAAGCTGCCGGCTATCAGCTCACTCGTATTTTTGTATTCAAATCCTATCTTGACTTGTTCAACAAAGGGACGAGGGAATGAGCAATGCACTGAGCAAGTCGAAGTGTGAGTGGAAGGAATGCAAGTTGGGGGATGTTGCATTTTTTCAAAGAGGACATGATCTTCCTAGGACAGCGATGGTTAATGGAAGTATCCCCGTTGCAGGCTCTAATGGAATTATTGGGTATCACAATAAAGCGACCACAAAATGTCCAGGCATCACTATCGGACGTAGCGGAAATATTGGAACACCAAAGTTCTATAAAACGGATTTCTGGGCGCACAATACAGTGTTATATGTTAAGGATTTCAAAGGGAGTGATGAAACTTTTGTATTCTACTTTTTACAAACCTTCGACTTCGCCAGTTTTAATGCAGGTAGCGCAGTACCTACTCTAAACAGAAACCATATTCATGAAATACCAGTAAAAATACCTCTCCTTCCCGAACAGCGCGCCATTGCTGGTGTGCTTTCCCGCCTTGACGACAAGATAGACCTTCTGCACCGGCAGAACAAAACCCTTGAAGGAATAACCGAGGCCCTCTGGCGGAAGATGTTTGTGGAGGCGGCCGATCCTGGGTGGAAAAAGGGGAAACTTGGGGATATGATAATCACAATTGAATCTGGACGAAGACCAAAAGGTGGTATTGATCCTGGTTTACAATTTGGGATACCGAGCATAGGTGCAGAAAATATTATTGGAATTGGTAATTATGAACATAATAAAACAAAATATGTTTCTGAAGAATTTTATTATAAAATGAATAGTGGTAAGGTTCAGGATTATGATATTTTGATATATAAAGATGGAGCTTACATTGGAAGAAAATCTATGTTTGCTCGGGGTTTTCCATTTAAACAATGTTGTGTTAATGAGCATGTGTTTATTTTGAGAACAAAGGATATTAACACTCAAATTTTCCTGTATTTTCTTTTAGACCAGGAAGAATTAGAACAATTAAATGCAAATTCGGCTCAACCCGGGCTTAATCAAGAATCTATGAAATCTTTTGAAATATTTATTCCAGACGAAAAATATATTGAAAAATTTGGAATTGAAACCAAAGCAATTATTGATAAAATATTTTTTAATTCAATCCAAATCCGTACACTTTCTAAAATGCGGGATGCTTTGTTGCCAAAGCTGATGTCGGGCGAAATACGCATCAAGAACGCGGAAAAATTATAGGGGGGCTTGTCTAATGTCAACCTCTGCAGGACCGAGCATTAAGATCACCGTACCAAACGATGTTTTTCAGCAGATGTGCAACTATGTTGCCATCGCCGAGACAAAAAGCCCTGCTGAAAGCCTTCGGGAGTTGATCCTCAATACGCTACTCACATTCGAAGAGGAGAAAGCATCCAGCATTCAGGGCGTAGCCGAGATCCTGAAGACCATATTTGGTGTCGAAGCACCTAATCATCAGGTTCAGGAAGCGTTGGATCAGTTGATATCCGCCGGACAGGTTCATATGCCCATGGGGATAAACTACGTCCTCACGCCCGACGCTCGAACGAAAGTCAGGGCACGCATTGACAAAGCATCCCAACTGCAAGAACGGGTCAGGATGCAATGGCTGGCGGAAATGGTAGGGCGATTCTCGGACCTAAAAGCAGATCTCGCGTGGGCCGCATTACAGGACTATCTTGCAAACGCATTCCTGCGGCATGGGATTCAAGTTGCTGTCTTTCTTGACCCGTCGGTTGAATTGCCGATAGAGTACGCCACAAGCTTGTCAACTCTCCTTGCTGAAGCCGTGCAGGGGAGATTTGACTTGCCTCATCGGGAAGTCGCCAGGCATGCGATCTCCGACTTCTTGGCAAAGGCCGGGAAGAACCCAGAGAGGGCTCAGTTTATCACCGAATGTGCCGACGGGGCGACCAACTACTTTTCGTTGATGGTTTCCCCTGATGTCGCGGCGCGATTTCGCGAGAGGCTCAGTCCACTTACGCTATTCTGCGATACCAATTTCCTTTTCGGGATTCTCGATCTCCACGTGCACCCCCTTGTGGAGGTTTCGCATGAGTTGCTGGATGCAATCGCCAAGCACACTCTCCCTCTAACATTGCGATATCACGCAGCAACGCTTTGGGAGCTTCAGTCCTCGATATCCCATTATGGCGACATACTCCGTCGGCACATGTGGGCGCCGGCGCTGAGCCGGGCAGCCACCACTTCGCGCTTCATGTCTGGCATCGAACTCAAATACCACCAGAAGAACGCCGAGGCCGGGATGGATGTTGACGCGTTTCTGCGGCCGTATCAGCACGTGGATGTGCTCTTGACGGAACGCAAGATTGGCGTTTACAGGCCGCAAACTGATAGGCTGACGGAACGTGCCACCCTTGAGGCTGAGTACAAAGAATTCTTGAAGCGTCTACGAAAAGAAAAGCCTTATGAATTGATAGCTCACGATGTTGCTGTGCTGAATTGCGTACGCTCTCTTCGGAACAATACCCAGTCCACGATTGAAGCGGGCGCACTGCTTGTGACATGCGACTACACGTTGTATCGATTTGACCGCGAGGTGAGCCGGAATGCGAACACTCTAGCGTCCGTTGTATTGCCGAATGTATTGTGGCAAATCCTCCGACCGTTTATCCCCTCCAGTCAGGAATTTGACCGGTCATTTGCGGAAACCTTCGCCATACCGGAGTTCAGAACCATTGGAAGCGGTGCGTCTAAGGCTTGCTCGAAGATGCTTGGCCTCCTCGCGGCATACAAGGACTTTCCGGAAGAGACGGCCGCCAAGTTACTCTCGAATGACATGCTGATAGATACTCTGCGCGCGGCTGAGAATGACGAGCAGTTCCAAGCACAGGTAGAATCGGCCATTGCAGCGGAGAATCAGGTGCTTCTCGAAGAACGTGGGGCCCTGGCAAGACAGGTTGAGGCTCTGCGGTCTGACAAGGAGCGGGCCGAGAAAGAACTTGAAGAGCAGAAACAGGCAGCGGCAATGGAAGTTGCCAAGGCGCAGAAAGCGATACAGGCGAAAGATAAAGAAACGGAAACACTTGCCGCCTCCAAAAGGGATGCCGAGGCGAAGGCCAAAGATGCTTCTGCGAAGTTGGATGAGGTAGAGGCGCGGGCTCTTCGCACAGCGAAAATTGCCAGCATCATCGTCGCGCTTTTCGTAAGCCTGACCTTCGAGCTTGTGGTTCACAACGTTTGGCGCTGGGATTGGCTGTTGCGCCATCCCAACAGCTATGGGCTACAAGGATGTATTTGCCTTATGGCGTCATTTGGCATCATGGGATTGTTGGTAAGATCTTGGAGAAAAGCCCTCTGGGTTACCGGGGTCTTTGGCGTGTTCTTCGTGGCGCTTCAAATATTAGGTGGTCCAACCAAGACTCCATGAAAGATGATCGGAATCGACCATGACCATAGCTGCCGGAAATGATATCTACAACGCGGATGTTGCCCCCGTGACGGCGCGCAGCTTGGCTCCGCATTGATCGGTTCAATCTCGATGATTCTGTGGGAAGATGAGGGAACGGTCCGATCTTCTGTCCATCCTCACGATCGTGGTAACCACCGTCTTATAAGATGTCCGGTGCGTAATATAAGCATGTCTGGGAATTGCAATCGGGAGAACATCGCTAAATGAACAACTTCACCGAATCCGAAATAGAAGTCTTCTCTCTCGACGAACTGAAGCAGCAGGGCTTTTCCTACATCCCCGGTCCATCTATTGCACCCCTGTCTGCATACGACGCACAGGCAGGCGACGCTGAAGCAACCCAATATTTCCTGGTGGCTGAAGTCGGGGCTCCATACGGCGTACCGGAAAAACGAGCCGCTTATGCCGATGTTGTATTAAAATATACCCTGGAGCAGGCCATCGACCGTCTCAACCCTACTTTGCCTGTCTCTGCCCGACAGGAAGCTTTGAAAACTGCTCTTTCCGTCTTTTCTCCCCAGCTTATCGATGCGAATGAAACCTTTCATAAAATCCTTGCCGAAGGTGTTCCGGTTACCGTACAGAAGGACGGACAGGAGCGAGGCGAGCGGGTCTGGCTGGTTGATTTTCAAAACCCGGAGAATAATATTTTCTTTGCCATAAATCAGTTTACCGTCGTTGAAAATAACCAGAACAAACGCCCTGATGTGATCCTCTTTGTAAACGGTCTGCCGCTGGTAGTGATAGAGCTCAAGAACCCGGCCGATGCGCAGGCCACCGTCAGAAAGGCTTACGATCAGATCCAGACTTATAAGATCGTCATTCCATCGCTCTTTTTCTACAATACTTTTTGTGTCATTTCTGATGGATTGGAAGCCAAGGCCGGGACCATCTCATCTGCCTATAGCCGGTTTCAGACCTGGAAAACCATTGATGGTGAAAAGGAATCTTCCTCACATGTAAGCCAACTTGAAGTGCTCATCAAAGGCATGCTGAATAAGGCAACGCTCCTCGATCTGATAAGGAACTTCATTGTATTTGAAAAAGAAAAAAAGACAGATACCAAAACCGGCCTGACGCAGATTGAGACCGTGAAAAAGATCGCTGCCTATCACCAGTATTATGCGGTGAATAAGGCCGTAGAAAGTACTAAGCGAGCCATGGGGCTCGCACCCTCACCCCAGCCCTCTCCCAGTGGGAGAGGGAGCGATTATCGTGGGAATATGGAATTTTCAGGTTTTATAAGCAAGGCAAGAGAACTCAGAGAAAAACAAAAACCCGCCGAAGCTATGTTTTGGGAACTTCTTAGAAACAGAAAGTTTTTAGGTTTGAAATTTCGCAGGCAGCACCAGATTGGAAAATACATTGTTGATTTTTATTGTGATGAAATAAAATTGGTTGTTGAATTGGATGGTGAAGTCCACAATTCGGGCGGACAGAAAAAGCATGACTCAATACGTGATAAATATCTTTCTTCTCTGGGCTGTTTCATTTTACGCTTTAAAAATGAAGAACTTATTAATCATCTCGAAACTGTTTTAAGTAATATTGCGTCGCACCTCTCCCTCTGGGAGAGGCAAGGTGAGGGTTACGCCAGCCGTAAGGCAGGCGTAATTTGGCACACTCAAGGCTCGGGGAAAAGCCTCTCCATGGTGTTTTACGCAGGAAAACTGATCCATAATCTGGATAACCCGACCATTGTGGTTATTACCGATCGCAATGATCTCGACCAACAGCTTTTTGATACCTTTGCCGCCTCAACAAGCCTCCTTGGCCAGCCTCCTGTGCAGGCGGAATCGCGGGAACATTTGAAATCCCTTCTCAAAGTTGCCTCCGGGGGGATTGTATTTACCACGATTCAGAAATTTTTCCCGGAGAATGACAGCTCTGAATATGACCGGCTGTCCGAACGCCGTAATATTATTGTTATCGCCGATGAAGCGCACCGTACGCAATACGGGTTTAAGGCCAAGCTGATTGACACGAAGGACGACACGGGCAAGCCGAACGGTAAGCGTCTGGCCTATGGATTTGCCAAGTATCTGCGGGACGCTGTCCCCAATGCAACCTTTATCGGTTTTACCGGCACGCCGGTAGAAAACACCGACATTAACACTCCGGCTGTATTCGGGAACTATATTGATATATATGATGTCGCCCAGGCCGTGGAAGACGGCGCTACGGTAAAGATATATTACGAAAGCCGTCTGGCTAAAATCAACCTCACGGCTGAAGGCCGGAGACTGATAGAAGAATTTGAAAAAGAAATGACTGATGACGGCACTTCGGAAACTCAGAAGGCCAAAACCAAATGGACGAAACTGGAAGCCATTGTCGGCCATCCTGAGCGTCTAAAGAATCTTGCCAGGGATATCATTGCCCATTACGAAAAGCGGGCAGAGGTTTTTGACGGCAAAGCCATGATCGTTACTATGAGCCGCCGCATTGCAGTAGCTTTGTATGGAGAAATTATTGCCCTGAGGCCTCAGTGGCACGACGAAGACCTGAAAGAGGGGGCGCTGAAGGTCGTTATGACTTCTTCCTCTTCCGATAAAATGGAATTCGACCCTGAAGACCCGGATAGCCTGGTAATTCCTTCGTATCACCGGACGAACAAAGAAAGCCGCCGTGTGCTCTCCGACCGAATGAAAGACCCAAAGGACCCTTTAAAGCTAGTTATTGTGCGGGACATGTGGCTCACCGGCTTTGATGTCCCCTGCCTGCATACGCTCTATATTGACAAGCTGATGAAGGGGCATACCCTCATGCAGGCCATCGCACGGGTGAACCGTGTTTTCATGGATAAACCCGGCGGACTTGTCGTCGACTACATCGGCATTGGCAACGCACTCAAAGAGGCCCTTGCTTTTTATTCCAACTCCGGCGGGAAGGGTGACCCGGCAGAGACACAGGCGCGAGCGCTTGAATTGCTGTTTGAAAAAATGGAAGTGGTGCGCCAGTTGTTTCATGGGTTTGACTACATGCGCTTTTTCAGTGTTGGGACCTCCGAACGGCTCTCCATAATTCTTCAAGCCGAGGAGTTCATTCTTGCACTTGAACAGGGGAAAGACCGATTTGTCAAAGAGTCCACCGTGCTTTCACAGCTTTTTGCCTTGGCAGTACCGCATGAAGATGCCCTTGCCTTGACGAATGAAATCGCCTTCTTCCAGTCTGTCCGGGCACGGCTCCTTAAGTTTGAAGGTGATGGTGACGGCGGTGATAAAAAGAATTATGAATCCGCTATCCGGCAGATCGTTAATCAGGCCGTTGAGTCAACCGAGGTTGTGGATATTTTTGAAGCGGCAGGAATAAAAAAGCCGGAAATTTCTTTGCTCTCTGAAGAATTTCTTCAGGAAGTGAAAGAGATGAAGCATAAAAACCTCGGAATTGAACTCTTGAAAAAGATTCTTAATGATGAAATCAAGGTACGGCTCAAATTCAATATCACGGAAGGGAAAAACCTCCTGGATATGCTTGAGGCATCAATTAAGAAGTACCAGAACAATCTTTTAACAACGGCTGAAATAATCGAGGAACTACTGGAAATCGCCAGGAAGATACGGACCGTAGACGGTCTGGCCGAGAAGCTGAAATTAACGAAGGATGAATTCGCCTTCTATACTGCATTGGAAGTCAACGACAGCGCGGTAAAAATACTGGGCGATGAAACGCTGAAAAACATTGCCCGTGAAATTGCCGATAAAGTGCGAAAAAATGCGACGATCGACTGGGCCATGAAAGAAAGCGCCAGGGCAAAACTCATGGTCATTGTGAGGCGCACTTTAAATAAATACGGATACCCGCCGGACAAACAACAAAAAGCAATTGATACCGTGCTCAAACAGGCTGAAGTGCTGGCAGATTATTGGGTAGAACAGTGAAAGAAGTCGCCTCCGTGCCATCGGCGGTAAAAAGGGGGCGCGCCAAGAAAGGAATGCCGGGGTCATCTTCATACGACATTAATTTCTGGCGGATTTTAGTTCAAAGTGCACCACTGAGGGCTTGACAGAAGACCTCATGGGGTGTCTAGCAGTTGCTACGGTCTTATTAGAATTAGGGGCCGAAGCGATCGGGATTTGTCTATTGCCCTTCCCGGAAGAAATTTTTGGAGGAGCTATGATAGTAGTATTTTTCAGGGTCTGAAGGGAACGCTTCAGGCATATAAATCCCTTCTCATTCCTCGTTCCATTCAGCAAGACCGCTAATTCCCTGACAATACCTTTTCAAGTTTTCATATCGTCAACGGCCGGAATAAGAAAATTTAAATGGGGGGGGTTAGGCCAAACTTTTAGCCGACATTGAATTTTTAGTTTCGAAATTCTGTTTATTTTTTGCTCCCCGTATGGTTTGCTGGATTTCCTCCATATCGAAACGCCACGAATCACCCAATCTAAAACCGGGAACCCCTCCGTTTGAGGCCAACTTGTAAATGGTTGATTCAGAAAGCTTTAAGTATTGCCCGAGTTCTTTAGCTGTAACATTGGTCACCGGAAATGCCCTCCTTTCCCTGTTATTGGAATTATCGGTATTTCGGGAAAAAAACTTTAATCGGGTTCCTTCTCAGAATATCAATTAAAAAAGACTATACCAAGCAGACGTGAAGATTATCGAATTTATTTGTTTTAAGGAAGGGTCCAGGATTCTTTGGGGAGGTCTAACCCACTATATATTGTATGTTTTTTTTAATAAGTCCCTCATATAGTATTTTTTTCTTTACAAAATGATTTTTTCTATTACAATCGGATTAAAGTTTCTAATAAGACAGTGGGTTAGACAAAACCGGCCAAGGGATCAGGTTTTCTTTATTAACAGAGGAGATACTTTCAAGTGAAACTTAAAAGATTGGAACTTAACGGGTTTAAATCCTTTCCAGAAAAGACAATAGTCTCTTTCCCGAAAGGAATCAGCGGGGTCGTGGGTCCCAATGGATGCGGAAAGAGCAACCTTGTGGATGCCGTCAAATGGGTCATGGGCGAACAAAGTCCCAAGCAACTTCGCGGGAAGGGAATGGATGATGTGATCTTTGCCGGATCCAACGGAAAATCCTCTGTGGGCATGGCTGAGGTTTCCCTGGTGCTGGACAATGACAACGGTTCCATTCCTCAGGAGTATGCCGATTTCAAAGAGGTGGTCATCACCCGCCGGTTGTTTCGTGATGGAGAAAGCGAATACACTATTAATAATAAACCATGCCGTCTTAAAGATATCACCCACTTATTCATGGATACCGGGGTTGGAAGCAAGGCCTATTCGGTGGTCGAACAGGGGCGGATCGGGGCCATTATCGATTCCAAACCTGAGGATCGTCGTTACTGGATCGAAGAAGCGGCCGGCATTGCCAAGTATAAGAGCAAAAAAAATGAGGCCCTGCGGAAGTTGGAATTGACCCAACAGAATCTTTTGCGGGTCGGAGATGTCATCGCTGAGGTTAAAAGGCAGATGAACTCCCTGTACCGCCAGGCCAAAAAGGCCGAACGATTTAAAGAGATCCGTAAACAATCCAAAGAAGTCGAGTTGGTCCTTTTAGCCAAGGAATATCAATCGTTGCTGGAAGGAAAAGTATTGAAACAAGAGGAACTTGACCATAAGCAGGATCAGGCCAGCGAGCTGAGGGATGATTGCCTGTCTCATGAGGCCTCCCTGGAACAACTCCAGACTGAGCTCTTCGGACTGGAAAAGGAGTTAAAAGAAAAGCAGGAGCAATTTTACCGGCAGAAAGCCGATCTGGAGAAGCAAGAGGACCAGATCCAACAATATCGCAACGAATCAAAAAACCTTGAAAATGAGGCTATTGAGATTGAAAGGGAAGTCAAAGAATTAGAAGAGTGGATAAAATTAAATGAAGCCACGGAAAAGACGCTGGCGGAAGAGGTGAATTCTTTCAACCAGACGCTGACTCGGGAGGAAGAACGGGTCAAAGAAAGCGAAGAATCCTTGGCGGAATCCAAAAAAGCCTTAATCCGGGGTCAGGAACAAGGAGAGCAAACCAAAGATTTCTTGGTCAATAAATTGACAGAAATGACCAGGATTAGAAATATGCGGGCCGGGATGTTGAAATTGCAGGAAGACCGGCAAAGGCGAATTGTCCGCCAGGGGGAAGAGAAAGCCCAACTATTGGCCCGACTGGACTTTTTGAATAGCTCGATTCTGGAAACAGAAACCGGGCTGTCGGCCAAAAGGGAATCCTTACGACAAGCCATAGAAAAAATTGCTCAAGCCCAGCAGCAAAAGATCGACGCCGGAAAAACCCAAAAAAAACTGGAGGACGAATTAAGGGATTTGGAACAGGCCAGTAAACAGGACCAAGCCCAAATCAGGAATCTCCAGGAGATCCGGGATAATTTTCAAAGTTATCAAAACGGGGTCCGGGCCTTGCTTCAGGCCGATTGGGCAAAAGATTCATCGCCATCTCCGACGTTCCGGCAGGTGTTGGTGGAAGGGCTGGAAACTGAACCCGGCTGTGAGACAGCGGTGGAAGCCGCCTTGGGAGAGGCCTTGCAGGCCCTGATGATACAAGACCCTGTTTGGGCCGTCCAGGGAATCGATTTTTTAAGGGAACGGGGACAAGGCCAGGCCTCCTTTCTACCTTTGAATATCCCCTTGCCTTCGGATGGGATAACTTCCCGGTATTGGGAAGAAAGAGGATTAATCCCCTTGTTATCCAAAATCTCTGCCCAAGAAGAATTACGGCCCTGGCTGGAGGTTTTATTGGGCTCTTTTGTCCTGGTCCCGGATTTAACTCAAGGATTGGAGGTCTGGAAAAACAACGCCGGCCGGGTCTGCATCGTCACCTTGGAAGGCGACCTGATCGATTCCAGAGGGATCATTTCCGGTGGCAGTTCCAGAAAACCGGAGAGCGGCCTGCTTTTCCAAAAGAACCTTATTCACCGATTAGAGATCAACGTCAAGGAATGGCAGGAAAAGATCGATCGGAAAATAGAGATGATCCGGACTTTAGAAACAGACCTCAGCGATCAAATCAGACAAATCAAGGCCCTGGAGGACGGGAAACGAGAGGAAGAAGAGCAGATCCTCGAATTGGAGAAACGTCTTATCGGTAATCAGGAAGAAACCAAACCGATGCAGCGCCGTCTGCAGATGCTCACCTTAGAAGAAGAAGAATATAGGACCCAGGAGGAAGATCAGGCCTTGGAAGAACAAGCCCTTTCCGGACAAGAAGAAACTTTAAACCGGGAAATAGAAGGTTTTCGAAAAGACATCCAGGACAAGGAAGGAGAGATCCACATCCTGGAAGGCAAGTTGGAACAGGAAAGACAAGCCTTGACCCTGACCTATACCCAGTTGTCGGCCTTGAAAGAAAAAGGAGAACATATTGGAAGGGAATGGGAACGATTGAAAGAATCCCTGTCTGAAAGGCAAACCAGGCAGAAAAGGCTTCGGGAAAAAATTAAGACCGGAAAACAGGTCCAAGCCGGTTTAATTGAAAAAGCAGCCTTGGGTGAGCAGGCGGCTAAGAATTTAATCGTCGAAGTCGATAATCTGGAAGCCCAGATCCAAACAGCCAATCAAACCTGGGATAAAATGATTAAACAAAAAGAAGATCGGGAGACGTTGTTAAAAGAAACCAGGGGTTTTCTGAATGAGGCCGAGCGGCAGGAAAACGATCTTCGAATGGAATTGGCCCAGATGGATATGAAAATCGATCACTTAAAAGAACGGACCCTGGAACAATCCGGCTTGGCTCCGGAGGAGGCGGTTTCCCATTATTTAAAGGGGGATGAAGACCTGGAAGCCTTAACCATAAAACGCCGAGAGTTTAAGGAAAAATTGGAACAAATAGGAGAGGTGAATCTGACTGCCCTGGAAGAATATAATGCCTTTAAAGAAAGATATGATTTTTATCACACGCAGGACGAAGACCTGCTCAAATCCATGGATGCCTTGAAAAGGGCCATCCAAAAGATAAATTTTACCTCCAAGGAACTCTTTTTATCCACTTTTAAGGTTATTCAGGAAAAGATGAATGAGGTATTCCCGGTGTTGTTCGGAGGAGGCACTGCCAAGCTGTCTCTGACCGACGAAGATGACCCTCTGGAATCCGGGGTGGATATCATGGTCCATCCTCCGGGAAAACGGGTGACCAGCATGTCGCTCCTTTCCGGCGGGGAAAAGGCCCTTACTGCTCTGGCCCTTTTATTTTCGACCTATTTGGTTAAACCCAGCCCTTTCTGTCTATTGGACGAAATTGACGCCTTTTTGGATGAGGCCAATATTGAAAGATTTAAAAATTTAGTGCAAAGTATCGTCCGGGATTCACAGATCATCCTGATTACCCATAACCGGCGGATCATGGAAATGGCCGACACTCTTTATGGGGTGACCATGGAGCAACCGGGGATATCTAAATTGGTATCGGTCAGATTGGACACGATTCAATAGGTTTTGATCTGTAGGAATAACAAGGGAATAAAATTCGGAAGCCGGCAGTACCGCAACCTTTTTGATAACTGCTCCCGCGAGGACTTTTAAAAATCTACCCTTTTCTGGTTCAGAGATTTTTTAAGGAAACAGGAGGATAAAATGGAAAAAATTTTGAACGAGAAAGAAGAAGGTACCAGAGGGTCAAAGCTAGTTTTATGGTCAGTTATCGGATTAAGCATATCCCCAAAGATTATGACCTTAGCCAAACTAAAAATGTCAGCCAGGGAGGATTGGTTCTAACGACGAACCAGAAATTTATTCCTGGTGCACAATTGGACCTGACCATAAAATTTCCTTTTGTCCTCCAGCGGGTAGATGTTTTGGGAAACGTTGTTGATTCCAAGGAGATAGTTAAGGATATGATTTACGAAACCAGACTTTCTTTTGTCAATTTACAACCTGGTTTTTTTGAAGAACTTGGCGTTTTTATTAAAAAGCATCTGAACCAATAATATTATTTCCTTCTTTGTATAAAATTAATCTAATATACTCTTGCCCAAGTTTTCTTTCTTGAAAGAAAATAATTAAAAAAGGAATAAAGCACCCATGAAGGTGAAATGGTTTCATCCAAAAGGACAAGAAGATGATGATCATCAACCTGAAATTAATAGGGAAGAAAAAGAAGTATCTCCCGATTCGGAAGAGTCGAATGGAAATAAAAAAGGCTTCTTTTCCCGCCTCAAGGAACGATTGACCAAGACCCGGGAAACCCTGGTCACCCGAATGGATCGTTTGGTCCTGGGCAAAAAAGTGATCGATGAAGACCTGTTGGAAGAACTGGAGGAAATATTGATCACCTCGGACCTGGGAGTTATAACCACCCAAGCCTTGATCGATTCGGTTCAGCAGAAAGTCAAAAGAAAAGAGCTGGATGATCCCGAACGACTGAAAGCCTATCTACAGCAGGAGATCCATCGCTTTTTGGAAGTGCCGGGAAAACCCATTGATTTTTCTCAAAAGCCTTTTGTCATTCTGGTCATTGGGGTTAATGGGGTAGGAAAGACTACGACTATCGGAAAATTGGCTCAGCGCTTTCAGGCCCAAGGGAAAAAGGTCTTACTGGTGGCCGGTGACACCTTTCGGGCCGCAGCCGGCGAACAATTGGAAATTTGGGCCGGACGGGCCGGGGCGGAGATTATCCGTCAAAAAGAAGGTTCCGATCCTTCGGCCGTGGTCTTTGACGCCGTGAAGGCCGCCAGGGCCAGGGAGATGGACATCGTTTTGATCGATACGGCCGGAAGGCTTCATACCAGTGTTAATCTGATGGAGGAGCTGAAAAAAATCCGCCGGGTCATCCAGAAAGAAATCCTTAATGGTCCCCATCAAACCTTGTTAATCCTGGATGCCAGCATGGGGCAAAATACCATTTCCCAAGCCCGTATATTTCATGAGGCCATGGAAATCAACGGAATCATTTTAACCAAACTGGACGGCACGGCCAAAGGCGGGATCATCGTCGGGATCTGCAATGAACTGAAGATTCCGATTGAATATATTGGCATCGGTGAAAAGGTGGATGATTTGCAGCCCTTTAATTCCGAGGAATTCGTCCAGGCCTTGTTTTGATCTCTGGCCATTAAAAAACTGTCAGTTTTGTATCAGCTTTGGGGTGTTTTTCCACCAGTTTTCTTTCAAACCGATCTCCTTTTGATTGCCTACCAAGACCAGCAAAAATTGATCTGGCTTAAGATAAGTTTTGGCCACCCGCAGGACATCCTCGGCTGTTACCTGATTGATTAGCTTCGGATATCTTTCCGGGAAATCCATTCCCAAACTATACAATTCCATGGCCGACAAAAGCTGCACCATTTTGGCATTGGTATCCATCCGTAGAGGGAAGCTTCCGGTTAAATAGGCCTTGGCCTCGGAAAGTTCGGTTTGAGAAATCCCTTTTTCAAGAAAGTGGCGTAATTCCTTTAATATTTCGGAAAGGGTCTGATTGGCATTTTGATTTTTAGTTTCAACGACAATTTGAAAGGAGCCGGGGTATTCCCGGGCATCGAATAAGCTGTAAATCCCATAGGTCAAGCCCAGGTTGTCCCTAATGTTATCAAGCAGGCGGGAAACAAAACCTCCTCCTCCAAGAATATAATTCATAACTTGCAAGGCATAGAAATCCGGGTTGGATCTGGCAATCCCGAGGTGGCCCCAGATGATATTGGCCTGGGTTATCGGCCGATCGATTTTTTCGATCAGGTGACCGGTCAAGGTTGGCGGTTGGGAAAGGGCAGGGCGTACGACAGGAGCAGATTTCCATTTTTTGAAAAGAGATTCAAGCAGTCGAGTCCCTTCTTCCAAGGATATCTGGCCTACCATGACGATACTGATATTATTGGGTCGGTAATAGGTCTTGTAAAAACGATTAATGTCTTCCCGGGTTATGGAAGAAAGGGTCGTTGCTGAGCCTTCGGTAGGATAAGCATAAGGATGGGTTCCGAATAATTTTTTAGAAAAAGCCAGGTGAGCCACTTGCTTGGGATCTTCGTCCATGTGTTTCAACCGGGCTTTGAATTCCGAAACCTTACGTTCGACCTCCTGGGAAGCGAAAAGGGGATTTAAAAGAATGTCCGAAAGGATGGAAAGGCCAAGAGGCAGATCTTTTTTAAGAATGGAAAGACTTAAGGCGGCATAGTCCAATTCACCGAAGGCAGAAAGGGAGCCGCCGACCGATTCGATCTCTCGGTTAATCTGAGTGGCATCCCTTTGAGTAGTTCCCTGGGTCAATAATTCAGCCGTCAGATTGGCCAGGCCTTGAAGGTTGGGAGGATCCAATGTCGATCCGGCACGAATCAAAACCTGAAGATGGATGGTCGGGAGCTGATTTCTTTCCGAGACGATTAAAGTCATTCCGTTGGAAAGGAGGGTTTTTCGGGCTGACGATTCGGCCCAGGTCAAAGAAGTTGGAGCCATTGCCCCTAAACAGGTTAATAAGGTAAGCATTACAGTCAAGACCTTTCGGATCATGGTTTATTCTTTCTAACTAAGTAGGTTATAGGTAAAAGGCTGAAGGCAACGGGATAATCGATAAGCCGGGCAAATTAAAAAACCCATAGCCCATAACCTATGGTTTGTTTTTTTCTTCTTCCTCACTAGTAGGAATCAAAATTCCCACGGTCTTATTCCGGCCTTTAAAATAAGTTTGATAGACCCGCAGAAGGTCGGACGATTGAACGGCCCGAATCCCCGGCAGAAAGGCATTCAAGTCCTTCCAGCTTCCAAGGGTTTGATATCTCCCTAACAGGTTGGCTTGATAATAGATTGAATCCTGGGCAAAGATAAAAGAGGCTTCAATCTGATTTTTTGCCCTTTCAATTTCTTCCTGAGTGGGAGGAACTTTTTCCCAGGTCTCTAATTCTTGCAAGAGCCTTTCTTCGATTTTTTCCGGCGTGTGACCGGGCATGGCTTGGGCATAAAAAAAGAAAAGAAAAGGGTCTTTCGAAGAAAAGGCATAATCCGCCCCGGCCTCCAAGGCCGCTTGTTCCTGATAAACGATTTTTTGATACATCCTTGAACTTTTCCCTCCGGCCAGGATTTGAGACATGACCTCTAAGGCCAAGGAATCTGGATGAGGAAAAGATGGGACATGATAGGCTATAACCACATAAGGAAGTTGGGCTTCCTCCCGGCGAAGGATAACCCGTTTGTCGGCTTCCTGAGGCGGCTCTTTAATGATTACAGGATGAAGATCGGGCCCTTTAGGAATCCGGCCGAAAGTTTTTTCTATCATGGGAAGAATGGCGGCATTATCGAAATTGCCAGCCACAACCAGAGTGGCATTGGCCGGTTGATAGTACTGCCGATAAAAAGAAAGGAAATCCGAATGGGTAAGGCCTTCCAGATCTTCCATCCAACCGGTTACGGGTCTTTTGTAAGGATGGGATTTAAAAGCCGTGGCAATGACTTCTTCAAACAAGGAGGCAGACGGATCATCTTTGATCCTTAACCGGCGTTCTTCTTGAACCACCTTTCTTTCGGTCAAGAATAGGTCCTTTTCCACCAATAAGTTCATCATACGGTCGGATTCCAGATCCAGGGCAACGGCCAGTCGGTCGGAAGCCAGGTTTTCAAAATAGGCTGTATAATCTCGGTCGGTAAAGGCATTATCCTGCCCTCCATTTCTTTGAACAATGCGTGAAAATTGCTTGGGCCCATATTTTTTAGTACCTCGAAACATCAGGTGTTCGGTAAGATGGGCCAATCCGGACTGCCCATAGGGTTCATTGCCGGACCCCACTTTATACCAGACCTGGACCGTAACCACCGGTGCTTTCGTATTGGGCATTAAAAGGACCTGTAATCCATTGTCCAGCCGCCTTTCTGTTATTTGTTCGAAACCTTCGGCCTGGATTCGAGATAACGAACCCCATAGCAGGAAGACCAGGGAAACGGCCAGGGCCATAAAAATAATTTTATTCATTTCACACCCTTGCTTGACAATTTATTTTTAAAACTATATACTCTTATATCATAAAAACTCTTTAATTTGACAAGAAATTTTTCTGAATATTCATGGGGCCTCAATTTTATCTTTCTTGAACACCTAAATCGATCCTTTTTAGGAGGCCAAGAATATGCCGTTGGAGAAACGCGTTTGGGATGTATTGGATCCGAATTTTATAACCGTAACCCCGGAAACCCCTTTGAAAGAAGCCTGTACTATCCTGACCGGTTCAGACAGGAAAAAACAGGAAATCCACGGCTTGGTTGTTATGAGGGCTTCAGGGGAATATCTGGGTCTGATAACGACAAAAGATATTTTAAAATATATCATTTATCTTCATAACAAGTTTATTCGTGAGGGGAAGAGAGAGGATTGGATCACTCAGCTTGGCGATTATTGTAAGAACGACTCATTGATTACGGTCAATGATGTCATGGTGTTTCCTGAAGTTTCCGTGCGGCCCAGTCAGAAATTGTTCGAAGTGATCCGGATCATGGATGATCGTGATTTGGAAGCAATACCGATCGCTGACGCCGGAAAGATCATAGGGATGGTCCGAAGTGTGGATATTTTAGGAGAGATAGCTCGAAGCTTCCAATAAAGGCCCAGGCCCCATTTCCTGCGCTGTTGTTCTAAAAGAGAATCTTTGATAATTTCATTAGCGATGAAAACATGGATGGCTGTTTTTCCCTCAATAATTTCCAAACGATGAAGAATATTCTTGCCAGGCACTTCCCAAATAAAATCAAAGGAATTTGACTATGCTGGAAGAGGTTTATATCGTCAGCGCCGTAAGGACCCCTGTGGGGGCTTTTAATGGAAGTTTGAGCAATATTAAGGCCACTGAGTTGGGAGCTATTGTTATTAATGAGGCCATCTCACGGGCCGGGCTGGCCAAGGGGCAGGTGGATGAGGTCATTATGGGCAATGTCCTTCCTGCCGGCCTGGGACAAAATCCGGCCCGACAGGCCATGCTCCAGGCCGGGCTACCTTATGATGTAGGCGCCGTTACGGTCAACAAGGTCTGCGGTTCAGGATTGAAGGCCGTGATGTTGGCCGCCCAGGCCATCGCCCTGAAAGATGCCGATATAGTCGTGGCCGGCGGACTGGAAAATATGAGCCAAGCCCCTTTTTATTTGGAACAGATCCGCACCGGATATCGCATGGGCAATGGTGTCCTTATCGATTCCCTCGATCATGACGGTTTAAGGGATATCCATAATGATTTTCTGATGGGTGTCAGCGCTGAATACTGTGCTGAAAAATACAGGATAACCAGAGAAGAACAGGATTTATTTGCTTATCGTTCTTATCAGAAGGCTTTGCGGGCCAGGTCTGAAGGCAAGTTTAAGGAAGAGATTTTACCCATTTCCATTCCTCGAAAGGGGAAAGAGCCGCAGGTTTTTGATCAGGACGAAATAGTAAAGGAAACCAGTCTGGAAGCCCTCTCAGAATTAAAACCGGCTTTTATGGCCAACGGCACGGTGACGGCCGGAAATGCCTCTAAGATCAGCGATGGGGCAGCCGCGTTGATATTGATGTCGGGAAGCAAGGTCCGGGAACTGCATATTTCGCCCATGGTCAAGGTGGGCGCTCAGGGTTCAGCGGGCTTGGACCCTAAATATGTCTTGGTGGCCCCTTTACTTTCCATACCTAAGGTTCTTAAAAAAGCCGGCTTGTCTATTAAAGACATCGATCTTCAAGAGGTCAATGAGGCCTTTTCGTCCTCTACTTTAGCCGTGATTAATGAATTGAGATTGGATCCTGAAAAAGTCAATATTCATGGCGGCTCAGTCGCTTTAGGGCATCCGATCGGGGCCAGTGGGGCCAGGGTTCTGGTCACCTTGCTCTATGCTATGAAAGAGCGGGGGGTCAAACGCGGCATGGCCTCTCTGTGTTTGGGAGGAGGAGAGGCGGTCAGTTTGATAGTGGAAAAAGCATAAAAATAAAGGAGAGAGAAGTTAGGATCCAGAAGGAGCTAAAAAAGCTTTATAAGTATGTCGGGATCGCAAATAAGGGATCGATCTACCCATTCTGACTCCTGAATTCTGTATTCTGGATTTTATTATCTAAAGGAGGTTTTATTCAATGAAAGAAATAGTGATTGTTGGTGCAGCCCGAACTCCGGTAGGAAGATTCGGAGGAGGGCTTAAAGAAATTTCTGCAATTCAATTAGGAGTCATCGCCGTGAAGGAGGCCTTAAAGCGGGCGTCGGTTCTTCCGGAAAAAGTTGATGAGGTTATTTTAGGTAATGTCCTCACGGCCGGGCAGGGGCAGAATCCCGCCCGGCAAGTGGTGATTCATTCCGGAATCCACAAAGAGGTTCCAGCCACCACCATCAACAAAGTCTGCGCCTCTGGTTTGAAATCAGTCATGATGGCTGCTCAAGCCATTAAAGCCGAAGATGCCGATATTCTTGTGGCCGGCGGCTTTGAAAGCATGAGTATGGCCCCTTATGGTTTAAGGCAGGCCCGTTGGGGGAATCGAATGGGTAACGGTGAACTGGTCGATCTGATGATTTATGACGGGCTTTTGGATGTCTTCAGCCAGGTCCATATGGGCATTACAGCCGAAAATATTGCTGAACAATTTGGAATATCCCGGGAGGAACAAGACAAGCTGTCCTTGAAGAGCCAGGAAAACGCCCTCAAGGCCATAGCCAAAGGAAGGTTTAAGGACGAGATCATACCTGTACCCATTCCGCAGAAAAAAGGTGAACCCTTACTGTTTGACACCGACGAACATCCCAGGGCAACAACGATGGCAGACCTCGCCAGGCTTCAGCCGGCTTTTAAAAAGGGCGGGACAGTGACTGCCGGTAATGCCTCGGGTATCAACGACGGGGGTGCGGCCCTAGTGGTCATGTCTCTGGATAAGGCCAAGGAGATGGGGGTTCAACCCTTGGCCTATATTCGCTCTTACGCCACGGCCGGCGTGGATCCTTCCATAATGGGTACGGGTCCTGTTCCGGCCTCCAGAAAGGCTTTAAAACAAGCTGGGATTGCAGTTAAGGACTTGGACCTGATCGAAGCCAATGAAGCCTTTGCTTCACAGGCAGCCTATGTCAACCGGGAAATGGGCTGGGATATGGAAAAGGTCAATATCAGCGGTGGGGCCATTGCTCTGGGGCATCCGATCGGGGCCAGTGGGGCCAGGATATTGATTACTTTACTTTACGGAATGATAAAACGAAAGGCTGCTTTGGGTTTGGCGACCCTTTGTGTCGGCGGGGGTATGGGAGCGGCTATGATTCTTGAGAGGAAATAAAAAAAATTACGGGTTACGGGTTCGTGAAGAATCATAGATTTTAACACGACATAACCACGAACTGAGCTTTTGAGTTATTGTTTGCCGTCATGCCGGACTTGATCCGGCATCCAGGAATCTTGGTGCTTATATTAACCTGGTTTCCGGCTTTCGCCGGAACGACAATCCAATCTCAACCAAAACAATTTTTTTATACTTCGCGGGGAGTAAGTGTATCTAATATGCAACTCTGTACCCGTAACTCGGAATAAGGGAGACTGGATATGGATTTTGATTTAACCGAAGAACAACAGATGGTCAAGGAAATGGCCCGTAAATTTGCCGAGGCGGAAATCAAACCCGTAGCCGCCCATCTGGATGCCACGCATGAACATCCGGCTGAGATCTGTAAAAAACTGGCCGAACTTAAATTTCTTGGCATTGCTGTTCCCGAGGAATACGGAGGCGGAGGCATGGATTATGTCAGTTACGTAGTGGCCTTGATCGAGATTTCCAAGGCCTGTGCCTCCACCGGGGTAATTATGTCGGTGAACAACTCCCTTTACTGCTTTCCGGTCATGGCCTTCGGGACCCATGAACAAAAGATGAAATATCTTACCCCTGTAGCCGCCGGTGAAAAATTGGGCTGCTTCGGTCTGACTGAAGCCGGGGCCGGATCGGATCCTGGCCGCCTGCGAACCACTGCGGTATTAGACGGCAATGAATGGGTCATCAATGGCGAGAAAAAGTTCATCACCAGCGGGAATGTAGCTGGTTTTTGCGTTTTGGCCGCGGTCACCGACAAGGGAAAAGGCTCAAGAGGAATCAGTAGTTTTATTGTTGATTTGGAAAACACCCCCGGATATTCTTTGGGAAGGGTGGAAGAAAAAATGGGGATCAATGCCTCTGGAACAGCGGAAATGATTTTCGAGAATGCCCGGGTGCCCAAGGACGCCCTGCTGGGCAAACCCGGTGAAGGATTTAGACAAATGTTGTCCACCCTGGATGGAGGACGGATCGGCATCGCCGCCCAGGCCATAGGCATAGGCCGGGCGGTCCTGGAAGAGGGCATTGAATATGCCAAGACCCGGGAACAATTCGGTCAACCGATTGCTGCCCTTCAGGCCATTCAATGGAAATTTGCCGATATGGCCACCCGCTTGGATGCAGCCGAGCTTCTGACTTTAAGGGCCGCCTGGCTGGAAGACAATCATCTGCCTTATGAAAAAGCTGCGGCCATGGCCAAGATGTATGCCTCGGATACGGCTATGCAGGCGGCCATTGAAGGGGTTCAGATCCTGGGCGGCTATGGGTACTGTAAAGAGTACCCCATGGAACGCCATATGCGGGATGCCAAGATCACCCAAATCTACGAAGGTACCAACGAGATTATGAGGGTTGTCATTGCCAATAACATCCTGAAAGGGAGATAGACCAGGAGAGACCAAGGGGTCAAGGATTCGAGGATTCAAGGGTTCAAGGTACAAAAAATGAAGTCAAAAAGGATCAAGGATTTAAAGTATAAATATTTTTTTGTCCTATTTTTTTAATGCTTTTTAACTCGAATCCTTGAATCCTCTTTGTGGGTAACTTTTATGAATTTTGCGTTAACTGAAGAACAAAAGATGGTCCAAAAAATGTGTCGGGATTTTTCCCGGACCGAACTGGTTCCTCAAGCCGCCCGCCTGGATGAGACCAGGGATCGGACCATTTTAAAGGCTAATTTAAAAAAAATGGCTGAGTTGGGTCTCATGGGCATGAATATTCCTGAATCCTATGGGGGGGCGCAAGGTGGAGCCGTGGCCTATAGTTTGGCTATGACCGAGATCGGGGCCGGGTGTGCGGCCACGGCCGTAACCATGTCGGTGACCAATATGGTGGCCGAGGTGTTGCTGGAATTCGGGACAGAAGAAATCAAAAAGAAATATATTCCACGCCTATGCTCCGGGGAATATCCTGCCGGGGCCTTTGGCCTGACAGAAACCGGGGCCGGATCAGATCCGGCGGGAATGAAGACCACCGCTGTTTTGGATGGGAATAAATGGGTCCTCAATGGACAGAAGATTTTTATTACCAGCGCCGAATATGCCGGGGTGGTTGTGGTTTGGGCCGTAACAGACAAGAGTGCACCTAAGGGGAGGGGCATCAGCGCTTTTGTTGTCGAACAGGATACACCTGGGTATATCGTTGGAACCGATGAAAAAAAAATGGGACAGAAAGGTTCCAGCACCAATCAGCTCATTTTCGATCAATGCCGTATTCCCAAAGAAAATCTCCTGGGTGCCCTCAATGACGGTTTTCGGATTTCCTTGATGGAACTGGCCGGCGGAAGGATCGGGATCGGGTCCATGTCCATAGGCATCGGGCGGGCAGCCATGGATTTTGCAGCAAATTATGCCAAGAACAGGGAGCAATTCGGCCGGCCCATTTCCCAGTTCCAGGCCATACAGTGGATGATAGCCGACACCTATACCGAATTGGAAGCGGCTCAGTTGTTGGTCCTTCGGGCTGCTTTCCTCAAAGAAACAGGTAAATCTTTTATTACCGAGGCGTCTATGGGGAAAGTCCTGGCTTCAGAGGCGGCCAACCGGGCCTGTTATAATGCGATACAGATCTTGGGAGGATACGGGTATACCGCCGATTATCCGGTGGAACGACTGGCCCGGGATGTGCGGGTGACTACTTTATATGAAGGGACCTCAGAGATTCAACGTCTGGTGATTGCTAGGGCATTGTTGGGAAGGAAAAGTTAGATTGAAAAATTTTTCCAAAGGGATGGTCCAGGTTTACACCGGAGAAGGCAAGGGCAAGACCACAGCCGCCCTGGGATTGGCCCTCAGGGCCGTTGGGCACAATCGCAGGGTAGTGATGATTCAATTTATGAAAGGTCTTGAGCCGACCGGAGAATTGATGGCCGTCGAGAAGCTGGCTCCTTTATTGACCATCAAACCCATGGGACGAAAAGGATTTATCGATAAAGAAAACCCGGATCCTGAAGATCAATTATTGGCACAAAAGGCCCTGGAATATGCCGAGGAAATCATGTTGGGCCAGCCCATTGATGTATTAATCTTGGATGAAATCAATGTGGCCATGGCTTTTGGACTTCTGCCAATTGAAGCGGTTTTGGAATTGATTGACCTGAAACCCGATTCAATGGAAATGGTTTTAACCGGCCGATATGCGGATCCAAAAATTTTAGAAAAGGCCGATCTGGTCACGGAAATGAAAAACCAAAAACATTATTATAGCGATGGAGTTTCGGACAGAAAGGGTATCGAAAGGTAAAAATTTTCCTCATGTTCAACTCGCTAAGTTCGAGGCTCGGATTGCCAAGCGAAAAGAGTTTTCCATTTTGCGGATCATTAACCGGGATAGGATCACCAACCCGCGACCTCAGATCGAACACATTAATCGTTTTTTCGTCAGCGTTATAGACCTTGAAAAGGCAGCGGCGCTAGACCCTTCGTTATATCGAAAGCGGCAGAGCGGTCGGTTGCTCACCATTTTGCCGATAGGAGGAATCCCACGTGACTGTGACACTCGATCAACACAATATGAAGGATTACCAAGAAACCGTGAAGGGGTTTACCTGGGAGATTCCCGAGTACTACAACTTCGCCCTTGACCATTTTGATAAATGGACCAAGGATAAAACCAAGATTGCCTTGATCACGGTTTCTGAGGATGGCAGTAGCTCCACGAAACTCACGTTTTGGGAGCTCAGCATTCTGGCCAATAAGTTCGCCAATGTTCTGAATAGTCTCGGCATGAAGAAAGGCGACCGAGTTTTGCTCATGCTGCCGCGCTCTAT
>JBEKPQ010000047.1:0-26961 GCA_049520575.1 Thermodesulfobacteriota bacterium
TGTTCAGTGGACGAAATCATTAAGCGAGGGTTCGACCGGGAAATGGTCCAAAGGGTGATCCGGATGGTGGATCGTAACGAATACAAACGCCGTCAAAGCCCGCCGGGCATCAAAATCACCACCCGGGCCTTCGGCAAGGACTGGCGCCTGCCGATCACCAATCGCTATACGGGCAAAATAAATTGATACCTCTGCCTGTTGATAAGGGGCAATCCCAATCCTAAAAATGGAAAAACTTGCAAAAAGTCGTCACCCCGGCGGAAGCTGGGGTCCAGGAGATGTTTAATTCATTAAAAATACTGGATTCCGGCTTCCGCCGGAATGACGTAAGTTGCGCTTTGGCAACTTATTAATAATCCATCAAAACGAATTAACGGAATTTTTATCCTAAGGTTCAATCAAAATCTTGATCTGTTCCTTGGTCTTTTTGGTCAGCAGTTCAAAACCCTCGGAGATCTGATCTAAGGGCAAAATTTTTGTTATGATCAACTCCGGCCTTAGCCCTTGAGTCTTGATCCAGGACATGGCCAAAGAGGCATTGATGGAGTTTGTACCGATCATGGACGTTTCCCGGGTCACGAATCCAAGCATGTGCACGGGAATCCGGTCGGTAAAAATCCCCTGAACAATCACTTTTCCCTGATAGCGTACGGAAGCCAGACAATCCTTCAAAGTGGCCTCGATACCCACGGCCTCGATGGCCACATCCACACCCCTGCCGGCCGTAAGTTCTTTCATCTTTGCTGGAATTTTTTCTGTCAGAGGATTCAAGACCAGGGTGGCCCCAAGTTCTTCGGCCTTTTTTCTTCTGGTTTCCGAAATATCCGTCTGGTAAATTTTTTCCACTCCTATGGCCTTGAGACCCAGCAAGGCCATAAGGCCCACCGGCCCGGCCCCGGCAATCAGAACAGTGTCACCAGGCAGGACGCCCCCCCTTTCAATAGCATAAGCGGCCCCGGACAACGGCTCTACCACTGCCGCCCGTTCCCAGCTCATGTTGTCGGGTTTTTTGATCACCCTTTCCTGCGATAATACGAGGTATTCGGCATAGGCCCCTTTTTGAAAGGCCAGAACCTGATCGCCTTCCTGAAACCCGCTCACCCCTTGTCCTATTTCAACGACATGGCCGCAAGCCTCATGGCCGAATGGACTTATGGGGAAGGGGCCATGCAGATATTCATGCAGATCCGATCCGCAAATTCCGCAGTATTTGACCTTTACCTTTATCTCACCCGCTTTAGGTTTCGGTTCGGGGACTTCTTCAACCCGCAAATCACGAATGCCATGATATATTGCTGCTTTCATAGAGCTCTGATCTCCTTCTTCTAGTTTGGATACTTATTAATGAGTGCATAATAATCTGGACTTACCAGGAAGCTTTTTCTTTCGCCTGAGGCTCCCGGGTTGGTTTTTTCTCTGACTTATCCGCGGGGGATGCTTTGCCCCCTCCGCATTCTCGACCAAGCCAAAGGCCTTGTCGAGCTGCGGTCTCCCCCGATGATAAGTCAGGTAAAAACAGCACCCTCCCGCCAATGGCCTTAGAAAAAACTTCCTGGCGACTCCAAATGGAGTCTTCATTATTTTACACTTATTAGTATTACAAGATTTTCAGACTTTATCTTTAGAAAAATCTTTTTTTAAAGATTACCAGTTTTTAAAAGGGTATGTCAACCCGAAACGGGTCCAGACACCGATTCATTTTTTCATCTGAAATAAATTTGTGTTCCGTTTTCCCTTCCCGGCCGTTTTTTGCTAACCTAAAACAAAGATGAAAAAATCAGGAGGACGAAAATGAAAATTCTGGGTATTTTGGGGAGTCCACGTATCGGGGGTAATAGCGATATCCTTTTAGATCAGGCCTTGGCAGGGGCCAGGGATAACGGTGCGAAGGTGGAAAAGATTATTCTCAATCAGAAGAAAATTTTAGGCTGCCACGACTGCAAGAAGTGTAACGAAACAGGCCTCTGCGTCCTTAAGGACGACATGCCTGAAATCCACAAGAAAATCCTGGAGGCGGATGCGGTTATCCATAGTGTACCCGTTTATTTTTGGTCCATGACCTCTCAAATGAAAGCCTACCTGGACAGGTGGTGCGCCTTCTTCGATGCCCAGTGGAAATGGCATAAGGCTTACTATCCCCAGATGAAGGGAAAACGCATCGGGTTGATCACGGTCTGCGGGGATACGAACGTACACACGGCCGACCCTATCGTTCATTCATTTAAGAACACTGCGGACTTCACCAAACTCCGCTGGATCGGAACCGTTATGGCCTCAGCCACGGATAAAGGTGAGATTGCCGGAAATGAAGCAGCCAAGCGTGAGGCCTTTGAACTTGGCCGCAAGGGAGCCACGCCCTGACTTCCTAAAGGGCTTGCCGCGTCGCTCCATTTTATCCTTGACCTGCCATCTCCATCCCTATTACAATCCTTGCGTCTTGGATGAAGAACAAGTTTGCCCTTTTATCGCTGAATAAAAAAATAAGAAAATATTTTTGACTTCGGAGGACGGAATAATGGAACAGCATCCCTGGCACAAACATTATGATTACAATGTACCTACTACGATCCGCTATCCCCGCATACTGATCCATGATTTACTTCAACTGCCAGCCAATACTTATCCGGATAAACCGGCTCTTGATTTTTTCGGCACGAAAATGACCTTCTATGAACTGCGTAACAGGGTCTTGCGTCTGGCCAATGCCCTGGGAGATTTGGGGGTCTCCAAAGGAGACCGGGTGGGATTACATCTGCCGAACTGTCCCCAATACCCGATGGCTTATTATGCCGCCTTGTCTCTGGGGGCTATTGTGGTGAATCTTAACCCGCAGTTTACCACGGAAGAGTTGATAGCTTTAACCAGCAAAACAGAGGTTACGACCCTGATTACCTATGACCTGGCCCTTCCCTCCATCAGGGCTCTATGTCAGGCTGTTTCCATTCCCAGGGTCATCGTAACCAAGGTTACCGATTACATTGAAGGGATGGGGCCGAGAACCCCGGCGGGCCTGGACCTGGAAAAGGGATGGTATTATTTCTCCTCCTTGATCGAAAACTGTTCCAACACCAAGCGTCCCAAAGTCCAGGTCATTCCTGAAGATCCGGCCTTGATCCAATTCACCGGCGGGACGACCGGTATCCCCAAGGGGGCGGTCCTGACCCACGCCAACGTGGTGGCGGCCACCTTACAATGCGCTCTCTGGGGAAATCCCACCATACCCCTTACACCACCGGAGCAAAGAATATTCCTGGCGGTTCTTCCCTTTTTCCATGTTTACGGCAACGTTGTAGTTATGAATAACGCCATGTTTAATTGCGCCACCCAAATACTGGTCCCTCGTTTTCAGATCGATGAACTATTGGACCTCTTGGCCCGTTTCGAAAAAATAACCTTCTTCCCCACGGTGCCGACCCTGATCACCGCCCTGATCAACCATCCCAGGGCCTCGGAGCTTCAACTGGACAAGAAATTCGGCCTTCTCAATTCCGGCGCCGCCCCTATGCCGCGAGAACTGATTGAGCAGGTCAAAGATATGGGCATTTATTTCGGAGAAGGCTGGGGTATGACCGAAACCACTTCACTGGGTACTTCCAACCCTATCTTGGGCTTGAAAAAGATCGGCAGTATCGGTATTCCCTTTCCAGATACGGATCTGCGACTTGTGGATCTTGAAGAAGGTAAAGAAGATGTGCCTCAAGGGGATCCCGGAGAGATTATCGTCAATGGTCCTCTGGTCATGAAGGGTTATTGGGAAAATCCTGAGGAAACCGCCGGTCAATTGAAGGACGGCTGGCTTTACACCGGTGACATCGCCGTGAGAGATGAAGACGGATATCTCTTTATCGTCGATCGTAAGAAAGACATGATCATCGCTGGAGGCTTCAATATTTATCCCCGGGAAATCGATGAAATACTTTTCCAGCATCCGAAAATTCAAGATGCCGTAGCCGTGGGGATTCCCGATAAATACCGTGGTGAAACCGTCAAAGCCTATGTTGTCCTGAAACCAGGTCAAACTGCAACCGAGGAAGAGGTGGTGGCCTTTTGCCGTGAGAAGCTGGTGGCCTATAAAGTCCCCAAATTGGTGGAATTCAGAAATGCTCTGCCCAAATCGGCAGTGGGCAAGGTTTTGCGCAAGATCTTACGGGATGAAGAAGAGGCCAAAAAAATTAAACCATGATCTATAAGCCTAAACCCTCTTCAGGATAATCTCAGTTGCAAGTACTTATTGATTTTTAATATAATCCGGCCAATAGCCAATCGAGCTAGACCGTCATGCCCCGCAAGGGGCGTGACACCAGGGATCATGAAAATATAACTCGTTAAGTGAGAAACCCTATTCCCGTATTAAAAATGATTTTCCCGGTTAAAGAAAGGTCATAGCCCCCCAGGGCCGTCGCGGCCTGTTGAAAATTGGCCGACCGGATGACTGATAACAAGGCCTGAATTTTTTCCTCTTCATAATATTTGTCAGGAACGACCAGATCGTATTCCTCCTGAACCACCGGGATAAAATCCAGATCCAGGGCCCGGGCGGCGGCATAAATCCCCAGGCCCGCATCGGCCCGTCCACTCAGGACAGCCACGGCCACAGCCATATGGGTGAATTCTTCTTCCTCATAACCGCGAATATCGGACGGATCGAGGCCCAATTCCTTCAAACGGAAATCCAGCAGAATACGGGTCCCGGAATCGGTCTGTCGGTTGATGAAGGCCACATCCTTTCGAGCTAGATCTCCTAAGCCGATCATCTTTTTGGGATTCCCTTTGGCCAGAATCAATCCCTGTTGACGCAATACCAGATTGATGCCCTTGACCGGTACATCAGGGAGCAAACGCCGAATATAGGTGATGTTATATCCACCGGTTTCGGGATCCAGCAAATGAGAACCGGCCACATGGGCAATCCCCCGCTTCAGGGCCATTAAGCCTCCGGTACTGCCCACATTGCTGGAGGTCAGACGAAATTTCGGATATTGTCTGGTTAAAAAATTCCCCAACAGGTCCAATGTATTGTCATGACTGCCGACAATAACCACAGTGTGGGATAAAACCGTTTCCTCCCGTAGGAGTTCGGCCTGGACCGGCTCCTCCCAGTTAACGCCTTCCGAATTCATGGGAATGCGAATGATGCCATCAGCACGGGTCAGAGAAGTAATGGTCCCTGCACCCCGAGGTAGCGGATTGGCAATGATCTTATTCCCTACCCGGCCTAGATTGACCCTGAGAAATTCCTCTTGACCCAGTTTGGAAGGGAAAGACCTGGCCGGATAGACTGGAATCTTTTTCCGCTCCGGTGCCGCGATGCCCTGCATCTTAAAAAGCACCGGACGGGCGAATTGTTCAAAGGATATGGTGGCCGATACCGGATAGCCGGGATTTCCGATGACCGGCTTGCCCTGAATGATTCCTAGGATGGTGGGTTTTCCAGGCATGATGGTCACACCATGGACCAGGACTTCTCCAAGACTTTCAATGGCCGTCAGGCTGTAATCCTCACTGCCGGAAGAAGAACCGGCGTTGATGATGACCATTTGACAATCTGAGGCTACTGCCTTGGCCAGGGTTTCCTGGATCAATTCTTTTTTATCTCGGGTAATGGGCCAGCGAATCGGCTCTCCCCCGCATTCATGCACCAGTCCGGAAAGGATCAGGGTATTGTATTCGGGGACTTTTCCTGGGGGCAATGATCCGGTCATTTCCTGCCATTCAATCAGTTCTGACCCGGTTGGGATCAGCACAACTTTTGGTTTTTGAATCACCGGAAGTTCAAAAACCCCCCCGGCTATCAAGGCCCCCAAATCATAAGCGGTAATGCGGTGTCCCTGAGGCAAGAGAAGTTCAGAAGCCACCAAGTCTTCCCCCATCTTGCGTACATACTGCCAGGGAAAGGCCGCTGCCTGAATCTCCGCCAGATCTTCTTCGATCAGATTGATCTGCTCGACCATGATGACGGCATTAGTTCCCGTAGGCATTGGCTGACCGGTATTGATCCAAAAGGCCTGCTTCCCGATCCGAAATGGCTTGGGTTGGTCAATACTTGCTCCAAAAGAATCTTCGGCCAAAATAGCAATGCCGTCCATGGCCGCGGCGTGAAAATTTGGTGAAGAAAATCGGGCAAAGACCGGCTCAGCCAGGATGCGCCCCATGCCTTCCGCTGTGGATATCCGTTCCCCATTCAACATCCGCCCATAGTCCAGACAATTCAAAAAGAGTTTTTGGGCCTCTTCCAAAGATTTCATGTGCAAATATATTTTTCGTTTCATAAAACTCCGCCAACAAAAAAATCAAAAAGTCAGAAATTTCAAATGATACCGGTTGATGAAACATGCCCATCTGCGGTGTTGCTCTCGTCCCTCGTCAATCCGACGTACTTCTATGTACGCCTCCTTCCTCGGGACTTCGAGTCGCCTTGCATCTGTGCATTTTTCATCAACCGGTTAAAATAAAAGCACCTCCACCCACTCCCCCTTTTCCAGCCCTTCACAATTCTGATCGATCCGAATCAAGCCGTCGGCCCGGACCATGGTGGAGATAAGTCCCGATTTTCCCAGGACGGGTACGGCCTCCCAACCTGCCTCCCCTTTTTTAAGAGCAACTCGGATATATTCCTCCCGTCCCTGAGCCGAAGCAATATTCCGGGTCAATCGGGCTTGGACTCCGGGGATAGATCTGCCGATCTTTTTCCCTTCCAGCTGTTTCAAACTGGGATTGACGAAAAGGGCAAAGACAACCATGGCTGAAACAGTATGACCTGGCAGACCCCAGAGGATCTTATTTCCGACTCGGGCTAGGATGGTCGGTTTTCCGGGACTGATCGAAATGCCGTGGGCCAAAATTTCCGATTCTGGAAAACTCCGAATAACTTCTAAGGTATAGTCCCGCACCCCTAAGGAGCTGCCTCCGGAAATCAGAACCATATCGGTCTGATCCAATCCTTTTTGGCACAAGACTTTTAAATCCTCAAATTTATCCTGAGCCCTGCCAAAAAATTTAGGCCTGGCCCCGGATTCAGCCGTCAAGGCTTGTAAGGTGGTAGCATTAATATCCCGAATAAAACCAGGTGGGGGCTGCTCCTCCACCGGCATGATTTCATCACCGGTGGAAATAATCGCCACTTTGGGTTGACGGTAAACCGGTATATCAATAACCCCCAGACCGGCCAGGAGACCCAAGTCCTGTGGGCGAAGCCTCTGCCCGGCAACCAAAACCGGTTGTCCTTTTTTGATGTCCTCTCCCATCTGGATAAAATTATCTAAGGGGGAAACAGATTTAAATATCTCAATGGTTCTTGAATCAAGCTGTTGAGTGTGCTCGATCATGGCCACAGCATCGGCCCCAGGCGGAACCATCCCGCCGGTGGCAATACGGAAACAATGATCCGGTTCAACCGGGGCCTTCACCTCCTGACCCATGGCAATCTCTCCGGACAGGGTCAGTAAGGCTGGAACGGCCTCCGAGGCCCCGAAGGTATCCCTGGCACGCACAGCATAACCGTCCATGGTCGCCCGGGGGAAATGAGGGAGGTCTTCAGGAGAAAGAATGTCCTCTGCCAAGACCCGATTCAAACCTTCTGATAGCAATACCCTTTCACCAGGCAAAAGGGGGAAACCCTGAATGAGTTCAAAAATTTCTTGGGAGGTTTTGACCTGAAAGAATGGTTTCATATTAGTATGAAAATTGGGGTCGAGGATTCGAAGACGTCGCCGGTATAAGATATACGGTATACGATTTTTCCTTGAACCTTAAACCTTGAACCTTGGACCGGCAATCACTGGACCCCTCGAATCCTTTACTCCTTTCGGTTACTCGCCGCGAGCAGACAACTAAAGGGTTGACACGTTCCCCCTATGAAACTATTATGTTTAAATTGACATAATAATGCAACCCTAAAACTTACGAAAATAAATTATGCTCCTGGATCCCTATAACCGTCGCCTCAATTACCTACGTATCTCCTTGACCGACCGCTGCAACCTGCGTTGTGTCTATTGTATGCCGGAACAAGGGGTGCCGAAGCTTTTTCATCAGGACATCCTGACCTATGAAGAACTGCTGAGGCTGGCCCGACTAAGTGTTCGCCTGGGTATTGAAAAAATTCGCCTGACCGGCGGAGAACCTCTGGTCAGGAAAAACATTACCGATCTGATCGTCGCCTTAAAGCAAATTCCAGGCATCAAGGAAATCAGCCTGACCACCAACGGGGTGCTTCTGGCAGACCAGGCCCAGTCCTTATGGGAAGCCGGTATTAATAGAATCAACATCAGCCTGGATACCCTGAATCCGAAAAATTATGCCCGGATCACCCGATTCGATTATTTTGACCGGGTTTGGGAAGGGATAAAGGAGGCCGAAAGAATCGGTTTTTCACCCATCAAGATTAATGTGGTGGCCTTGCAGGGGATCAATGACGATGAAATCCTCTCCTTCGGCCGCTTGTCTTATGAAAAACCTTATCATATCCGCTTTATTGAGTTTATGCCGGTTGGAGAAGAAAACGGTTGGAAAACCGAACGGTTCCTCTCTTCGGAAGAAACCTTGAAAAAATTACAAGCCTTGGGGCCGCTCTTTGCGGTTAACGGCCAGGGTCTGGAAGGACCAGCCAAACGAATGGCCTATGCCGGAGCCCGGGGTGAAATCGGTTTGATCAGCCCCATCAGCGAACACTTTTGTCCCTCCTGCAACCGGCTTCGTCTTACAGCCGAAGGCCGTCTGAGGGTCTGTCTCTTTTCCGACAACGAGACCGACTTGCGAACTCCCATGCGTCAGGGGGCTTCGGATGCTGACTTGGAAGCCATCATCCAGGAGGCCATCACCCAAAAACCCAAAGAACATCCCGTTCGGTTGAATGCCCTCCAGCGAAAATGCCTGCGCCAGATGTCCAAAATTGGTGGTTGATCTTTTTCTTAACCATGCTATGATGAAACCATAAAAGCTCATAAATTCATTTTGCCTCCATCCACGGAACGAAGGAATTCACCGGACTCAACAAGGAACTGTTCTCGATATGTTTTTTTCACATATCATCGCCGAAAGAAAAATCCAGGAAGCCATCCTGAAGGGGGAATTGGATAACCTGCCCGGAAAAGGCAAACCCCTGCAATTGGATGATGAGAGCGGTATTCCTGAAGAATTGCGTCTGGCCTATAAAATATTAAAAAATGCCGATTGCCTTCCTCCTGAAGTGGAACTGAAAAAGGAAATTGTGCAATTACGGGATTTATTGCAGGGCATGGAAGACGTGGAAGAGCAATACCGCCTGATGAAACGGCTCAATTTCCAGATCATGAAACTGAATATGATGCGTCGTGCTTCCCCCCTGCTGGAAGAAAATCAGGTCTATTGCCAAAAAGTCATGGAGCGGCTTTCCCAAAAGGATTCCAAAATAATACGGAGATGATCCTATGGATATGAAACGGGACTATTACGAAGACATCCAGCTCTTCGAAAGCGGGGTGGTTGTCTTTTGGACAGTCGTCTTTCTCCTCTTTTTATTCACCCTGCCTGTTTATGCACCTCCTTATTATCTTTTTCTGGTCAATTTAATCATGGTCCATGTGATCCTGGCCGTGGGTTTAAATATCCTGGTCGGATCCACCGGTCAAATTTCCCTGGGCCATGCGGGTTTTTTTGCCATCGGCGCTTACGGGACCGCTCTGCTCATGGCCAAACTGCACCTTCCTTTTTTGTTGGCCCTCCCCCTGGCCGGTTTTATCGCCGCCTTTTTTGGATTTATTCTGGGCTTGCCCGCCTTGAGGTTGGAAGGACCTTATCTGGCGATTGCTTCGCTCGGTTTTGGCCTGACCATAACCCATATCATCGGGCGGTGGGATATTTTTGGAGGCCGGATGGGAATTCAGGCCCCGGCTTTGGATCTGGGGATCCCCCAGATGGGGATTTCCTGGGTGGTGAATTCAGATATGGGTAAATATTTTTTGATCTTGCTGATAACCCTGTTTATGGTCATTGTCGCCCGAAACATCATGAAAACAAGGGTGGGCCGGTCCTTTGTGGCCATTCGGGACAGCGATATAGCCGCTGAGGTTATCGGGATTAATCTCACCTTCTATAAGACCATGGCCTTTATGATCAGTGCCTTCTATGCCGGTATTGCCGGGGGCTTGTTCGGCTTTGTCCTCGGTTTTTTTGATCCCTTCACCTTTACCCTGATCCTGTCCATTATCTTCCTCATCATGGTGGTCGTGGGAGGATTGGGTTCAATCTTCGGTTCCATTATCGGGGCGGCCTTGATCACTTATCTCCAATACAGTCTATTAAAAAATATCGCCGAGAAACCCATCCTGGGAGATTTTCTGATATCGATCTCCAAACGCTGGTTCACGGTTGTGGGCTTGGAAAACTTTAACAGCATCATCCTGGGTCTCATCATGATCGGCATTGTCCTATTTGAACCTTTAGGGATATTCGGCATTTGGATTCGATTCAAAAAATACTGGAAAACCTGGCCGTTCTAAGGGCCTGGAGGAACACCCAATGATCCTGCAACTGATTATAGAAGGTCTGGCCATCGGGGCCTGTTACGGTTTATTCGGGATTGCCTTTGTTATTATTTATAAAACCTCGGAGGTGGTTAATTTCGCCCAGGGCGAAATGGCCATGCTGTCCACCTTTGTGGCCTATCATATCCTGACCTATTATCACTATCCTTTCTGGCTGGCCTATATCCTGACCATGATCTTTGCGGTTTTACTGGGCATGGCCATCGAGTTTATCTTTTTACGTCCGGCCAAACAGCCCACTCTCCTGGGGATGATCGTCATCACCCTCGGGGCTGAAATGCTCCTAATGGGATTGGCCGGTTGGAAATGGGGGGCCGAACAAAAAGAGTTCAACTTACCCTTTTCCGTCCTGAAGACCCATGAACCGATTAAAGGCATGATCATCAATGATTGGTCGATTGCCGTATTCATTTCCGCCGCTTTGATGATGATCCTTTTATTCCTCTTTTTCAAATACACTAAACTGGGCGTGGCCATGCGGGCCACCCAGCAAAATCAGCACGCAGCCAAGATCATGGGGGTTCGAGTGGAAAGGGTGTTTTCCATGGCCTGGGGATTCAGTTCTTTTATCGGGGCTACGGCGGCCATGTTTTTTGTCAGCCGGGCCACCTTGGATCCGGCTTTTATGATGGATCCCTTCATGAGGGCCTTCGCCGCCGCCGTCCTGGGCGGGTTGATGAGTATTCCCGGGATCATTATCGGCGGCGAGCTGCTGGGTTTGATCGAAAATTTTTTCGGCTATCTCTGGCCGGAATGGAAACCGATTGTGGCCTTTGTCGTCATTGTCCTGGTTCTTTGTGTACGTCCCAGCGGCCTTTTTGCCAAGCATTATGTAAAAAAGGTTTAACATCCGATGTTAAAACGGCCTAGAAGAAGAGCCACCACACTATTGGGAGTAGGGGTATTTTTCTTCCTCTTCCTTACGGCTTTTTCGAGTTCCGCGCAGACCGAAGCGTTTGCTTCCGAACACGAAGAGATCCAAAAAGCGGCCCAAAAATATCTGGAGGCCGAAGTGCAAAGGAATTTTACAGCGATCTATGAAAGCCTGGCCCCATCTTCCGAATATGTGGCTGCTCACTCCTTTGAAACGTATCTGGCGGAGGCCCAGGCCTCCCCGGTTCGTATTGTTTCCTATCGGATTTTAAATATTTTTCAAATAACGAATAATCTGGACAAAGAAAAATACCCGAAGATCGACCGATCGGCACAAGTGGAAGTGGATGTGGTCATCCGATATGTGGACACCCAAAAGGAGTCGATGGTTAATTATGCCTTTCCTTTCGTCAAAGAAGGGGGGAAATGGTACAAATTGTAGCTAAGATCTTTTTGGCTTGCATTGAAGAAGGAGGTGATTGCTTTACTTATTTCTACATAATAGCTCAGTAGGTTCAGGTCCAAGGAAGGGAATCAGCGCTTCCTTTAAAGAGGGATTATATTAAGTTAAAATTTCTGTACAAGGAGGTACAGTTTATGAAACCCAAGATAATGTTAGGTGTCTTATTGATGGCTATCATCGCTGCATGGATATTCCTTCCGGCAGCTTATGCCGCTTCAGGATTTGATGACAAGGAGATCCGCATTGCTCAATGGGGACCGCAGACCGGTCCGGCCGCTCCCTGGGGGTCCGTGGCCCGTGGCAGCGGGTTGTTGTTTAATATCGTCAATGATGAGGGGGGGATTCACGGGAGAAAGATCAAATATTTTATCCGGGACGATATGTACAATCCCGCCCAGACCAAGGCCGTAGTTAAAGAGCTCGTCGAACGTCAGGGGATCTTTGCCTTTGTCGGCGGTGTGGGCGCTGCCTGCGGGATGGCCGTCAAAGATTATCTGGCCCAAAACAAGGTCCTCTGGGTGGGACCGTCTACGGCCATTGAGGAATATGTATTTCCGGTCCAACCCTATCTTTTTGCCGTCTATCCCCTTTATGACGACGAGGCCAGTATCCTGACCAAATATATTGTGGAAAATCTTAAACTCAAAAAGATCGGCTTCTTCTATCAGAATGATGCTTACGGGAAAAATGGTTTGGCCGGATGTAAGCAGCGTTTGGCCAAATACAAAATGAACCTGGTGGCCGAAATTCCTGTGGAACCGGGGGAAAAAGACCTGTCTTCCCAGATGTTGAAGTTTAAAAATTCCGGGGCCGAGGCGGTCATCTTGTGGGTCAACCCGACCATAGCCGTCATTACTATGAAAACCAGTGCCTCCATAGGTTTCAAGCCCCAATGGGTTTCCTCCAATACCCTGTCCGATTTTCCCTTAATGTTTAAACTGACGGAGGGCTTGTGGGAAGGGGTGATTACCGGAGGTTTTGAACAAACCCCGGATTCCAAACATCCGTTGATGACCAAGTATCGTGAAGCAGCCAAGAAATATGCACCGGAGGAAAGGTGGGGGACCTTTTATTCCGCCGGAATCATGTTTGCCGAACCTTTAGTGGAAGCCTTAAAAAGGGTCGGGAAAAATTTGAGCACCGAAGCGACTCTGAAGGCTTTGAACTCCATGAAGGATTTTCAGGGTATCGGGCCCAAGGTTACCTGGACCCCGACCCAGCATCAAGGGTCGGATTCGATATTGATTCAAAAATGCGGTCCAAATGCCAGTTATATCCTCTTGCAGGACTGGCATGTCAATGACATGGCCACCTGGAAAAAAACAAAATAAGAAAGGTTAAGGCATGAGGCATAAGGAAGGAGTGGAATTTGATCCTTTTGCCTCATGCCTCTTGCCCTTCACCTGCTTCCAAGGGATTAAGACACGATGGATCATTTCAGAGTTGAAAACCTCAACATCCGTTTCGGGGGTTTGACGGCCGTCAACAATGTCAGTTTTCAGGTGGAAAAGAATTCCATCTTTTCCATTATCGGTCCCAACGGATCCGGCAAAACCACCATCTTCAATCTGATCAATGGAATATATAAACCGAATCATGGGAAAATCACCTTGGATGGTGAGGATTTGGTGGGGAAAACTCCTGACCGTATCGCCCGAAAGGGAATCGCCCGCACTTTTCAAAATATTGAACTCTTTTCCAACGCCACGGTCATGGACAATCTGATGCTTGGCCGACACATTCATATGAAGACCGGAGTTTTTTCCGGGGCCTTCATGTGGGGAAAACGATCTTCTGCGGCCAGAGAAGAGATCAAACACCGGGAAATAGCCGAAGGAATCGTTGATTTTTTGGATCTCCAATCCGTCCGCGACCAGTTCGTTGCCAATCTCCCTTACGGCAAAAGGAAACTGGTGGAATTGGGAAGGGCCCTGGCTTTGGAGCCGAAAGTCCTCTGTCTGGACGAACCGTCCGCCGGCATGAACACCGAGGAAAAAGGGGATCTGAGCATCTGGATCAAAGATATCCGGGAGGATTATAAGGTCACCATCCTTTTGATTGAGCATGATATGAACATGGTCATGGGCATATCGGACCGGATATTCGCCATGACCCATGGAGAAAAGATTACCGAAGGGACCCCTGAAGAGGTCCAGCATCACCCGGAGGTGATCAAGGCCTATCTTGGGGAGGAGGCCTAATGCTGAAAGTCAATAACATCGAAACCTGGTATGATCTGATCCGGGCCCTGCATGGGATATCCTTCGAAGTGCAGGAAGGCCAAATCGTGGCCCTGCTTGGTTCCAATGGCGCCGGTAAAACCACCACCCTTAAAACCATCATGCGGCTCCTGTACGACCAAAAGAAAGAACAGCCGGAAAAGGGCACGATCGAATTTTTGGGGACCCGCATCGACCGCATGGATACTTATCAGATTGTTAAAATGGGCATCAGCTATGTCCCTGAGGGCCGGGAAGTTTTTCCGGAACTTTCCGTCATGGAAAATATTCTGATGGGGGCCTATACCCGAAAAGACAAGAAGGAAATCCAGCAGGATATGGAGCGGATTTTCGGCAACTTCCCCATTTTAAAAGAAAGGAAAGACCAGGAGGCCGGATACCTGAGCGGCGGTGAACAACAGATGTTGGCCATAGGGAGGGCCTTGATGAGCCGTCCCAAACTGTTGATGCTCGATGAGCCGTCCCTGGGGATGTCCCCTCTGTTAACCAAGGAAATTTTTAATATCATTCAGGACATCAACCAGAAAGAAAAAGTCACCATCCTTTTGGTGGAACAGAATGTCAATATGGCCTTAAATTATTCCCATTATGCCTATTTAATGGAAAACGGGCGGATCGTTCGGGCTGATAAACCGGATGTCTTACGGGAGGATGAAGACGTCAAAGAATTCTACCTGGGGATCGCCACGGAAACTTCCGTCAAGGGATACAAACGTTACCGTCGGAAGGTCCGGTTCAGATAAATAAGAAGTTTTTCAAGTCGGATTTTTCAAACCTTTTAGGAGTGGACTTGTAAAAAGTCATCAAAGGCCCATTTTTGTCATTCCCGTGAAAACGGGAATCCATGATAAAGGAACTAATACAGACGCATTAATTTCTGTTACCACCCTCCCTACCCTCCCCCTCAAGGGGGGAGGGTTAGGGTGGGGGTGATGTCACTTTATTTATTTCGTTTGTATTAGTTCCCGGTTTCCACCGGGACGATGTCTGGACCCCCGCTTTCGCAAGGGTGACGGTTCTTCTGACTTCTTACGAAGCCGACAGGAGTAACAGAGCATGACTGTAGATACACTGCCCAAAGCATTAATTGCCATGGCCCAAAAAAAACCTGACCAGGTCGCCTTGCGCAAGAAAGATTTTGGCATCTGGCATGATATCACCTGGTTCGAGTATCTCGAAAATGTAAAATTTGTGGCTTTGGAACTAAATGCCCTGGGGGTTAAAAAGGGGGATCATGTGGCCATTATCGGGGAAAACCGCCCTGAATGGTTGTATTCGGCCCTGGGGGTTATGGCCGCCGGAGGAACCTTTGTGGGGGTCTATACTACCAACCCGACCTCAGAGTGCGAATATGTGGTGGGTCATTCCAATTCGGTCATCTATATCTGTGAGGACGAAGAACAGTTGGACAAGGCCCTGACCTTCAGGGAAAGAACCCCGCTGCTCAAAAAATTAATCGTCTGGGAGATGGAAGGTCTTAAACATTTTCAGGATCCGATGTTTATGAGTTTTGATGATCTGCTGGATTTGGGCCGGAAAAGAGACCAGGAAGAACCCGGTTTATTTGAACAGTTAATCGCCCAGGGAACAGGGGAAGATATTGCCGGTATTATTTATACCTCCGGGACCACCGGGCCTCCCAAGGGGGCCATGATCAGTCAGTCCTGTTATATCTGGGTGGGTCAACAGTCCAATACCATCACCCAGGCCCGAGAAGATGATGAAAGCATCTCTTTTCTTCCCTTGAACCACGTCTATGAGCAGATATTCGATCTGATGATGCATTTAACGGTCGGACACATCGTCAACTTTACGGAAAATACCGATACGGTCATGGCTGATATGCGGGATGTCTCCCCGACCATTTTCCATGCCGTCCCCAGAATCTGGGAAAAATATTACTCCAGTATTGTCCTAAAAATGGCCGATGCCACCTGGTTTAAAAAAGCCGCCTATCAGCAGGCCTTGAAGATAGGAAGTCGCTACAATCAGGACAAGCTGGACCAAAAAAATATTTCCATTGTCAGGAAACTGGCTTATTTTCTGGCCTATTTTTCTGTCTTTCGAAAACTGAAAAAGAGGCTGGGGTTTGACCGGGTGCGTCTGGGCTTCTCCGGGGCCGCCCCCATCTCTCACAATATCCTCAAATATTTCCAAAGTATCGGCATACCCATCCGCGAAGGATACGGTATGACCGAAACTACCGGAGTTACCCACATGTCGGATGAAAAAAACTTCAAACTGGGGACCGTTGGGCGGGCCCTTCCCGGGACCGAGGTCAAAATTGCCGAGGACGGAGAGATCCTGGTGCAGCATGCGGGGATTTTTAAAGGCTACTACCGGGATGAGGCCAATACTTGTGAGGCCCTGGTGGACAACTGGCTGCATACCGGAGACGTCGGGGAAATCGATGAAGACGGGTATCTGAAGATCACCGACCGTAAAAAGGACCTGATCATTACTGCCGGAGGAAAAAACATCGCCCCTCAATATATTGAAAACCTGCTGAAGTTTTGCCCCTATATCAATGATGCCGTGGTCATCGGGGATCGCCGCAAGTTTATATCGGCCCTGATCGTCATTGATGAAGAAAATGTGGTTAAATACGCCCAGGATCGGAAAGTCCAGTTTACTACCTTTGCCAGTTTGACCAAAACCGAGGAAGTGCTCGATCTAATCCAGACCGAGATCAATAATGTCAATAAACAGTTGGCCAGGGTGGAGAATATCCGAAAATTTAAAATCCTGGATAAAAAGCTCTACACCGAAGACGGCGAGGTCACCCCGACCATGAAGGTCAAAAGAAAGGCCATCAATGCCCAATACAAAGACCTGATCGAATCCATGTACGCGGAATAAATAATCCGTTGCATCTTCCAAAACCTAAGCAAGCAGAACCTGAACTCGCCGAACAAGAAACAAATTTCATCTTAAATCAAGTGTAGTGTCTCAATAACAGGTTTACAATAGTCCTGATCCGTCATTCCTGCGAAAGCAGGAATCCAGGTTAAAAATGCTGGATTCCGGATCAAGTCCGGAATGACAACCCTGTAAAGCGATTTCGGTTACAGTACACTAGGTCAGTTTAAAAATGGTATTCGAAAAATCAGCCAGAATCCATTGAAAGAAAGAAAACAACCCAGACAGGCTGTTACCAGGGAGAAGATGAAAATCGGCCAGGAGGTAGCAAGGATAGCGATAGAAGCAAGGACAATTGAAATTTGCAATAAGACCTCGGCAAAATCAAAATAGGGGTCCTTGGTCCGATTTACGTCCCTTTCCTTTTCCAAAGATTTGGCCTCCTTTTGGATCTCTTTTTTTTCCGTATTATAACGGCCCTCTTCTTCCCCCATTTTTTTTAATAGGTTTTCATAATGTTTTCTGACTTCCGGTTTCATGGAAGCCCCTCTTTCCAATAACTCCGCCTCCATTCGGTTTTTTTCATTTCGATAGAGATGCTCCCGAATCACCTTGGCCTGATAAAAACTCCACTGGTCCGAGGCCTGCTGCTGGGCCAGCAGCATCTCCTTCATGGCCTTGTTTCCACCCAAAGAGGTAATGGCCAGAAAGACGGCATAAATGGCCGTTATCAAAGCCACTCTTCGGGTAAAAGCTTTTCCTTTCTGCTCTTCCAATTCTTCAGGGTTTGGAAGTTCAATGTCCTCCATAAGCTGGGACCTCCTTATCAGTGAATTTACAGGTGCGAGCCAACCCAGGTGTCCTGCCTAATCGAAATTAGGAAACCCCGGCAGCATCCTGGGGGAACTTCAAACTGAAAACGTGATAATTTTACAACAATCTTTCCCAAAATGGAAGAGGGCATCGGAGTTTCCAACGGATACCTCTTGGCACCCATGAAATAGTATGATAAGTTAGAAAAAAATAATAATGTTGAGCTTAGAGGACACTATGGCCGCCAAAAAAACCGCAGTGGTATTAAAAAAGACGAGCAATCGTAAAGAAGGAGTACAGGCATCACTAAGGGCTTTAGGAATCAATCCGGTTAGGGGAAAAAATGTCCTCATCAAACCCAACTTCAATACCGCCGATATCACCCCCGGCTCCACTCACAACGACACTCTGACGGCCCTGGTGGAAGAAATCTGGGCCATGGGAGCCAAGTCGATCAGTCTGGGGGAAAGGAGTTTTCCCTTGACTCAGGAGGTAATGGAACAAAAGGGAGTCCTGCCCCTGCTGGAAAAATTGAAGGTCAAAATCATCAACTTCGACAGCCTGGATAAAAAGGATTGGGTTGAGGTGATTCCCAAAGACAGTCATTGGAAGAAAGGTTTTCGAATCGCCCGGCCTGTTCTGGAAGCCGAATGCCTGG
This sequence comes from Thermodesulfobacteriota bacterium, assembly GCA_049520575.1. Taxonomy (GTDB): domain Bacteria; phylum Desulfobacterota; class RBG-13-43-22; order RBG-13-43-22; family RBG-13-43-22; genus RBG-13-43-22. The sequence continues at coordinate 18,430 of JBEKPQ010000047.1, forward strand.
TGTCCACCTGCTGCCTAAAGACCCATCAATTCGGGGGCATTTTCACCCTGTCTCTCAAACTTCATGTGGGGGTGGTCCCGACCAACCGTCATGGATTTAATTATATGCAGGAACTCCACTCTTCCCCCCATCAACGGAAACTGATCGCCGAGATCAACCAACCCTTCACGCCCCAGCTTATTATCCTTGACGGTGTGGATGCCTTTGTGGACGGCGGCCCAGCTACCGGAAAGACCGCTAAAGGAGACGTCTTTCTGGCCTCCACAGACCGGGTGGCCGTGGATGCGGTGGGCGTGGCCCTTTTGAAAAACCTGGGGAGCAACCCGTCTATCATGAACACCAGGATTTTCGATCAGGAACAAATCGCCCGGGCCGTGGAGCTAAGTATTGGGGTTTCGTCACCTTCGGACATTGATTTGATCACTGCCGACGAAAAGAGCAGGGATTATAGAGATCGGGTTGCCGCGATATTAAACAAAGACTGATTGGTCCATTGGGGGATCATTATCGGAACAGCCTGTCTCCGCCTCGTTGTCAGAAATTGTGGTCAGGCAATTATAATGGGGTAATTGGAACGGTTCTATTTTTTAGCGGTTTCAAGAAGCATCAATAAAAGAAACGTTCCCTTTTCTTATGCCTTAGTTAAATCTGATTACATAAAAGGAGGGCAAAAAAATGGGCAAAACGAGATGGTTTTCAGTTCATTATTACAGAACAATACTGATCGTCATGGGCTGTGCCGTGCCTCTGCTTTTAATGGCGAATTGTTTTATCAAAACCGTTACAGCTTCGGCTCAGGGTCTGGAAAAGGCGAGGTTGGAGCGTCAAACAACAGAGGGAGTCGTTATTGGCGAAGAAAACAGCACCACCAATACCATTTCCTGGAAGGCTATTCCTTATGCCCAGCCCCCTGTTGGAAACCTGCGTTGGAAACCACCACAGCCTCCGCAAAAACGTTTTGAAGCACTAAAGGCGACCACGTTTTGTGACATATGCCCGCAATACACTGATCATGACCTAAATCCCGTTACTCCCCAAATTATTTCCGGCAATGAAGATTGTCTGTATCTGAATATCTGGTCCCCGAAGAACGCGACAGGCAACCTGCCGGTGTTTTTCTGGATTCATGGCGGCGGCAACAGCACTCAAGCTCCTTTGCTTTCCAGGCACGATGGCGGAATTTTAGCCAACAAGGGTAACATGGTCGTAGTTACCGTCAATTATCGGCTGGGCCCTATGGGCTTCTTTAATCATCCGGCCTTGAAAACCGGTGATGAGGCGGGCGATTCAGGCAACTTTACCATTCTAGATTTAATTGCTTCTTTAAAATGGGTGCAGGCCAATATTAAAAACTTCGGCGGCAATCCTGGGAATGTAACCATTGTCGGTGAATCGGCCGGTGGAACGAACGTTTTTTGTTTAGTTTCATCGCCGATGGCCAACGGTTTGTTCCATCGGGCGATTTCGGAAAGCGGTAACATTAATCGATCCACACCTGCTCAGGGTGCTGCCCACATGGATGGCATTATTGCCAAATTGCTGGTTAAAGATGGCAAGGCAGGCGATGCAAAGGCGGCTGCTGCCATATTGGCAGCTATGTCCGCTAAAGAGATAGAGGTCTATCTGAGATCAAAGAAGGCCCAGGATTTCCTGGAACTTTATCCGGAAGCGAAGGGAAACGGCATGATTCAATTCCCTTCTACTTTTGGTGACGGCAAGGTACTGCCTCAAGATTTTTACGCCACACTGCAGTCGGGTAATTATAACAAAGTACCAATGATTCTGGGCACCAATAAAGAGGAATTAAAACTCTTCTTGTTTGCTGCTCCGCCATTTGCCTCTTGGCTTAAAGACCAATCTCTGTTTCAAGATCCGGCTAAAATGGAGCTCTATGATTTAATTACTAAATATCAAAGCGACGGATGGAAGGTAATGGCTGTTGACTCCCCGGCCTTACTCCTGAGAGGCAATTCAGCCCAGCCGATGATCTTTACCTATCAGTTTTTATGGGGCGCCGGCGGGGCGAAGAATAATGTTATTAATCCTCCTTTAAATATTATTCTAGGCGCCTGCCATGGCATGGAGGTAGATTTTGTTTTTGGAACAGAAAAACTTGCTCTGGGTGGTTTTGTTTTCAACGAGAAAAATCGTCCCGGTCGTGTTGCTCTGTCTAATGCCATGATGGATTATTGGTCTCAGTTTGCGCGTACGGGAAATCCCAATCGGGAGCAGTCCGGTTTACCGATATGGAGTCCCTGGTCCAATATAAAAGGCCAGCCTAAAACTATTCTTCTGGATGCTGATCTGGAGAAAACCAAAATAGCGATGTCCAACATTGAATTGACACAGGAAAATATCGAGGCCGCTCTGAAAGCGGAACCGCGGCAAAGAGAAATACAACCGTTCTGGGATGGCTCCCGCTGGAGAAGAAGATAAAAATAGGGGGATAATTTTTGATAAGACTTCGTTTTTGAATGAAAAGATAAAAGGAGTTCTATTTATTAATATTTCCTGATGCCTAAAAAAATAAAACCGTTGACCCAAGTAACAATATAAATCAAATTCGACGTCATAGAAAAACTGGTCAACCTGCCCGGTCAGTCGGTCTTTTTCCTTGGACAGTTGTTGGGACAGGCTTTCAGACATTCATCGCAGGCCAGCCAGTAATCGTGTCCGGCGGTATTGATGACCCGTTCGATATGCTTAAGGCCTGCTTCATCTTTTAAGGCCAGGGGATAGATGGCATGCTTGACAGAGTAAGGGAGGCAGACCATCTTCTGAAAATCGCCCGAGTCGGTGAATGCATGGGCCGGACATTTTTGTTGGCAGGCTCTGCACCCCTTGGGGCAGGGGTCGATATCCATTAACGGATCACCAGACATTTTAGCACTGGTAACTACTGCAGCCAAACGCAGAAGGGAGCCGTGGTCAGGGTGATATATCTGCCCGCTTCTGCCGAAAGCCCCCAGGCCCGCCCGGACCGCGGCATGCTTTAGGGAAATAATCCCCCACGGTTCCATACCATGAAACACCATCGGGGCATAACTCGGCACAGGAACGGCGGCATGAGCTCCCTGCGATTCGATGAAATTGCACATGGCCAGACCAATTTCGTCCAAGCGCCGGTAGACCGTGTGATACGAGCGGTGCAGACCATACAGGTTATATTCCGGAGACGACAACACCCCACGGGGTACGGGTATACCGAAGACGATCACCGTTGCCGCATCTTTGCAGACCCGGGCCGGATGATGTTTTTCAGTCGCATCGCTGAACCTTTCAATGGGTGCAAACCCTACGACAGAAACCTGGTCACCTAGAAATTGAATTACCTTTTGTTTTAAATTATTTTTCATAGAGCCTTCCCGCAGTTGAAATTTAAGTTTTTATCTTGATGCTTTTTTAAATTGACCTAATCGTGACCCGAAGAAAAAATGGAAACAATCTCGATCTCATTAGATAAAATAGTTAAGGGCATCTGCTCGAAAGGCCGATGGCAGAAATCCAGTTGAAGGCGGTACCGACCTTCCTTGATATTCTGTGGGAGGGTGAGGTTGATGAAGTGAGAGGTCTGACGGTCATTGATCGGGAGACAGTCTCCAGGATCCTGGGTCAGGATGTCGATCTCGGCTAAAGACTTGCTCTCTTCCCGGCCGGTAATCAAGGCCGCTTTTTTCCGGATCCCGAATCCGAAATCACTGACGGAAGAAAGAGAAAGCCGTAAGGCTTGACCGGGCCGGTAACGATCAAAGTCGGTGGAAAGAAACATGCGGCGGTTGTAGTCGCTTTCGTTGGTATCCACCTTGGAAGTGGCCGCTTCCCAGAATCGAGGACGGCTGGCATCCAGATGGATCTCCTTCCCTCCGTAATGTCCCACACCGCAGCAGTTTTTTTTACGAATAGTATTCCAGAGTTCCTTACCGTTTACACCTTCTATGAAAAAATCCAAAGCCAATCCATCCATGTGCGTACTGGTCTTGGCCACGATCTTCCCTTGCTTTTTCAGACCGGCATTATATTCCGGGCTCCGGTAACCCGATGTCAGAAAGATGGTCCTCCCTGGAGCGACCTGGTCTGAAAAATAATCTAGCATAAAAATCAGTCTGGGGGATATATGTTCCCCTTTTCTTTGGCCGGTAAAACCGAAAACAGAATCGATCTTTTCCCAAGCCGATTCATCGAGGGAACCGTCGGGAAGAATTAAAACCACATTGGCCTCTTGCTTGGTTTGAACGTTTTGAATATGAATCCGGCCATCGCCCATAAGGAAAAAAGGGCTGGATTTCGATTGGGCATAAGACGACGAAATGGGCGCAAAGAAAAAAAATGAACAGGCCAAAAAGCCAATAATGAATATTTTTGAATTCAAAACCACGATTACGATCCTTTGCTTACTTCTGGATTGGCCCCAAAAATTATTGCAACGCTCGGATTATATCTAACTCATCTCCTCTTCGACTGTCAAGATTCACGAAAGAGGGGACTTCATTTTTTTATCTGTGGAGTTCAGGATGAAGTAGGGTGGTATATTTTGAAAAAATTTGATACTATTATTAGGTTGCTGAAAAAGCCCCATCTACTGCGTTGCCCTCATCCCTCGTCTCTCCCCGGCTTTCGCCGGGTGCTTATTGCGACGTACTTCTATGTATGCCTCATTCCTCGGGACTTCGGGCGCCTTGTAGCCGGTCGGCTATGCCGACCTATAGAAGAGGCCTCCAAAGGAGGCCGGCAGAACCTTTTTGAGCAACCTGTAATAAAATAAAGAGTTTTGCAGCATGCTGTTAATCCTAAAATCTAAGGAAGTTAACTTTTAAAAAACCATTTATTAATTCAGAGGGAATAATGAGCATACCAAATCTGTCTTTGGAAGGAAAAATTGCTTTGGTCACCGGGAGCAGAAGGGGATTGGGCAAAGCGATTGCCCTGGCTTTGGCCGAAGTAGGGGCTGACGTGGCTGTTTGTGACCGGGTGGAGGAAGAGGGTGATCTGACCGGAGTGTTTGATGCCATCGGGGGGTTCGGACGTCGCTCCCTGGCGGTTCGGGTCGATCTCACCCACAAGGCAGAGGTCGAAAATATGGTCCAACAGGTGGAAGCTGAATTGGGCGGAATCGATATCCTGGTCAATAACGCCGGTGGGCGGGCCGGGCTTTCTCCCCTGCTGCATGAAACTTCAGAAGAGGATTGGCAGTTGGTCATGGATAACAATCTTAAAGCCGCTTTTTTCTGCTCTCAGGCCGCAGTCAAGGGGATGATCGAACGGAAGAAGGGGAACATATTAAACATGGCCTCGGCCGCCGGGATGAAGGCCTTTACCAAGAGAGGTTCATATAATATTGCCAAGGCAGGCATTATTATGCTTACCCGAAACCTGGCCTGGGATCTGGGTAAATATAATATCAGGGTTAATGCGCTGGCCCCCTCCCAGGCCCTGACCGAGCGGGTTCGCGCCAGGATGGATCCGGAAACCCGTAAAAAAGCGGAAAAAAGTTATCCCTTGCGTCGATTGGCCGGTGTGGAAGAGGTTATTGGACCGGTCCTGTTTTTAGTCTCGGACGCCTCCAGTTATATTACCGGACATACCCTGGTCATGGACGGAGGTTTGCTGGCTTAAATTAATCCGGTATATTGAACAGAAGATATTGTACCGTTTTAATGAATAACAGTTTGCGGAAAAACTCATTTTTCACAGGTTGCTCAAAAAGGTTCCGCTCGGCTTCGCCGAGCTCCTTTAGAGGCTTCCGTTCGGAAGCCGATCAGATTCAAGGCGTCCCGAAATCCTGAGGAGTGAGGCGTATATAAAAATACGCCGCAATGACGAAGGATGAGGGCAACGCAGAAGATGGGCCTTTTTCAGCAACCTGTTAATGGAATACCTGCCTAAAGGCTTTCATGGCCTTTTCAATATCGTCATCGGAGATATCGATATGGGTGACCAGACGAATCTGGGTCTTGCCGGAGGCATGGATCAACACACCCTTTTCCTTCATGGCCGCGGCTATCTGTAAAGACGTTTTTTCGCTGTGGGTCACATCAAAGATGACGATATTCGTCTCAATCTGACCGGGATCGATGGAGACCCCTTGGCACCTGGAAAGGCCGAGGGCCAGGCGTTTGGCCTGATCATGGGTTGCTTTCAGCTTTTCCAGATGATGATCCAGGGCATAGATACCGGCAGCCGCCAGGATTCCGGCCTGACGCATCCCGCCGCCGAACATTTTCCGAAATCGGTGGACTCGATCGATAAAGGCTGCAGAACCGGCTACCAGGGAGCCGACAGGGGCTCCTAATCCTTTCGAAAGGCAAACCGATACAGAATCTGCCCTTTGGGCATATTCACCCGGTTTGATTCCTGAGGCCGCTGATGCGTTCCAGAGTCTCGCCCCGTCCAGATGGACCAGAAGACCTCTGGGTTTGGCCAAATTAAAAATCTCTGACATGTTCTTAATGGGATAGACGGACCCTCCTCCGCGGTTATGGGTGTTCTCAAGACAGATTAATCTGGTCACCGGGAAGTGGGCATCAATGGGTCGGATGGCCTCCTCGACCTGCGAAACCTTCAGAATACCACGTGTCCCCGGGAGACAGAAAAACTGGACACCAGATAAAACAGCCCCGGCCCCGCCTTCAAAATTATAGGCATGGGAAGAAGCATCAATGATGACCTCGTCCCCGGGTTGAGTGTGGGCCTTGATGGATAACTGATTGGCCATTGTTCCCGAGGGAACAAAAACAGCCCTCTCTTTACCCAACATCTGAGCTACTTTTTCCTGCAGGGCATTAATCGTTGGGTCTTCCCCATAAACGTCATCTCCCACTTCGGCTGCGGCCATCGCCTTTCGCATACCCGGTGTGGGTTTGGTGACGGTATCACTTCTCAGATCGATAAATTCCTTCATGTTTCCTCCCATTGCTGACCTGGACGGCCCTCAAAGGCCTAGATCTTCACCGACGATGACTACAGTGATGACCGGCTTGTATCGGTTGTTGTCGAACTGCCTTGATATGATGACTGTTTTATTGCAGATCCTCCACGGCGTGGAACAGTCGCTGCATTCACCTGTCAGACCGCAGGGAGGCATTGGGTCGAATTCCGGGTGGCGTTTGACATTCAACGGAGCAGCTGTCTTCCGTATCCTTTCCAAGGCCTCTTCAAGGTTGGCGACGATCTTGTTGACCCCCACTACGATAACGACTTTATCCGGTCCGAAGAGCATGGCGGCGGTACGGTTCCCGAGGGCATCGATATTGACAATTTTACCATCCAAAGTCAGGGCATTCGTGCCGGTCACAAACACGTCCGAAGTCAATGATCGTTTCTTCTGCCTGATGTTTTCTTCTACGGTTATCCCCTTTTGCCAGGGATTTAGAAAGGTATAATTGCCGTTCTCCAAGGCCTCGACCAAACCTATTTGCCGTAGAGTAACAGAATCACCAAACCCAACGATACTGCCCTCGGGGATCATGGACATAACTTTCTCGAAGGCTTGGGTTTTATTCTCCAGGTAGAAGGCCGAGATATTATTTTTCTTCAAATGGCCGATCAAACGACCGATCTCTGGTTTCATTTCAACCTTCCTTTAACTAAATGTCCAACAACATAGACCCCGACCCAGTTATTTCTTACTGCTTCCCGCAGGAATCCTTTGGGTAGGTATAAGCCTTTTCGTCTATCTTTAGGTCAAAGGAAGTTATGGCCTTCTTGGCGTTCCTTTTTACTCCGGTCAAAAGCAGGTTATAGCTCTTCGATCCCTTTTCAGTAGATACTGATTGCCCCATCGAGGTAGAAGCGAAATCGGGGATACCGTCACGGTCGATGACGACCGGGTCACTTCTTAGGTTGTAGATTTCGACCTTCTCTCCGTTGATCTTAAGGCAGACGCCTTTTTGCTGTGAGGCTGTATGGGCAAAACCAACAGCGATAAAAACCGAAACGGCAATTGCGGCAGTTAAAAAAACTTTCATAATATCTCCTTGTTTTATGCCCCCAAAAAATGCAATATAGGCCCTTTTTAGGGGTCAAAATTAACACCATTCTATATCAGATCAAATAGTTCCCGTGGCCCGACCCCAACTCAACTGATTCATCCAAGTAGATAATCATTTATTGGATTGCCTGTTATTCATTAATTCCCTCCGCCTCCTTCCGTCCCATGCGGTACCTGACCTGCCGGCCGGCAGTCAGGTGTCGTAGTTGATGATGAAGTCCAGTTCCTCCTCATTAAATCTGTAGTGTTGGGCAAGGACGCAATCGATTTCGTCAAGGAGGGTTTTAGGAGAACAATCTGCTCCTTTCTTAATCCCACAAAAATTAAATAGGTAAGGTGTCCCTAGATTACGCAATCGATTTCGTCTAGGATTGGTTTAGAAGAATAACCTGCTCCTTTCTTAATCCCACAAAAATTAAATAGGTAAGGTGTTTGAATGCATAAGTAGTCAAGGTTGAAGGAAACCTCCTGGTGGTTTAGGATACTTTTAGGAACAAGCGGCTGGGTCGAGATGGACTCGCCCAGAACTAAACCAAGAGGAGGCT
>JBEKPQ010000048.1:0-26879 GCA_049520575.1 Thermodesulfobacteriota bacterium
CAGTGCCAGGTTGGTTTACTGGTTGTTTTTGATAGAGATTATGATAGATTTTTAGTTGTCAGAAAGTCCCTCTTGGGCTAATAAGCCCATTTAAAAGAGATCTTATTTTCTTAAAGGAGTTGTTTTTCGCTGGATAGAGTATAGGATAAGAAAAAAACCGGGTCAAGGAGAAAGGCAGGGACGGAGGATATCTATGTAGGAAATGAAAAAGTTGTTCCCAAAAATTAAAGATTACGATTGAATTCTTGCGTTTTATTCAAAATGAAGGTTAGCGGATTACAGGGGGAAAAGGAGGGAAGTCAAGATAAAAATAGGTCCAAGGTTCAGGGTACAAGGTCCAATGGGGAAAGAAAAAGCTCAGGGCGGAAAGATCAAAGCAGGGGGAAAATGAGTCGGGAGAGGCAAAAGCAGGAATGCCCTTGGGGTTGACATTTTGGGGCAGGTATTAAGGACGGCCTCCCAATTAGTGTACGGTCTTTTTTACAGAAGTTTGGTCCGTATCTCCCGCCGACGATCCCTGGGAACGGTCACAACCACCTCGGTCCCTTTGCCGGGTTCGCTTTCTACCTCGATTCGGCCTTTATGGTCCGCAATGATCCTTTTAGCCATGGTCAGTCCCAATCCCAGGTAATTAAACTTGGTAGTGAAAAAGGGATCGAAAATGAGAGGCAGGTTTTCGGCTGGAATCCCTTCCCAATTATCTTTAATTCGAAAAGTCACCTGATTGCCTTTAATTTCTCCGAATAATTCCACTTCCCTCTGGAAGGAAACGGCCTCCAGAGCGTTTTGGATGATGCACTCCAATGCCCGGGTAAGAAGAGCCAGATCTCCATAAAAATGGATCGGCGAGAGAGTCTCCAAAGAAGGAAACCTGATCTTAAACGGCTTGGCCTCTAATAGGGCCTGAAAAGACTTTTGTGTCTCTTTAAAAATAAAAGATAGGGTGAGGGCATCGTAGCGGACCAACGATACTTGGGTGAATTCTGCCAATCGGTCAATGATGTATTCCAGATGTTTAGCCTCGTTTTGAATGATCTCGGTATAACGGGAGTACTCTTCTAATGTTCTCTGTTCTTTGGCCAGCCTGAGGGCAAAACCTCCTATAGAGGCAATAGGGTTCCGAATCTGATGGGCGATCTGGTCGGTCATTTTCCCCAAACCGGCAAAACGCTCTGAATCCAGATAGTCCTTTTCCAACTTTTTCAGTTGGGTGAGGTCTTGGAGGGTAAAAATTATTAGTTCCCGGTTTGAGATCTCTTCCTTGTATAGGGCAGTGGAAAGATTAATGAAAATGGGATCCCCATTCTTCCGGCCCAAAAGCGCCTCTCCTTCAAAACCAAGGCCGGACCTGGTTATTTTTAAAATATTGGGGAGAAAGACCCGGATGTCTTCGGGAAAAAAGAGAACCTCTACATTCTGTCCGATTAAAAGTCCCTTAGAATAACCCAATAATTCTTCCGCCCATTCGTTGATTAAAAGGATTACCCCTTGCTGATCAAGGAGCAGGATGCCGGTCTTGACGATCTCAACCAGTCTGTTGAGCAATTTTTGAGTCCAGGGTATAAACTCCATGGGCTATCTCCTTTGTTTTATCCTTTATCTTGCGCTGAACTCTTATTTCTTGTTAAGCCGTCGCCTTTTTCGGAAAAGCCTTTAAAGAAAGGCTGTTTTCTTCCTGGCGTAAAAAATTGAGCAACCATTTCCGCACTTTGGGGTGGGTTATGGGTATCCCCTCCAGCTCCTTGCGAATATCGGAGGAGTCCAGTTGAAATTCCTCTTCATTGATCCTGTGAATATAGAGCCAATCCACTGGATTTTCAGCCAGCAGTACGGTCAGAAGGACCGAAGGAATATCTCCCAGGGGTGCCCGATCAATGTGACTATGACGAAAGGCGGCCTGAACCGTCGTCCCTTCTCCCGGCTTGGAAAAAATTTTCAGATCCCCTTCGCAACGGCGGCAGGCTTCCAAAAACAAAGGAATCCCCAAGCCGATATGACGGGTTTTCCGGGTGGTATAAAAAGGGTCCAGGACTTTGGCCACCTGATCTTCGGACATGCCTCTCCCATTATCTCGGATTTCGATGAGCAGTTTGTCTGCCTTCAAATTCTCATCGATGATGATTTCAATCTTGGACGCACCGGCCTCAATCGAATTTTGAACGATATCCAGGAGGTGCAGGGAAAGTTCTAACAAGGGATTTCAGATCTCCTTCAAACTGTTTAAAAATCTTCGCTGATTATTGATCAGGCCATTCCACCAGGACCTGCCGCCCCTGCTGACCTTTAAATGCCAGGGCCATCTCTTTGATCTCTGGCCAGGCCATCTTGAACTGTGTCCGATTTTGAATCTCGACCAGTCGATGGGCATCTCCATTGACGATGAGGCACCAATTCTTCAATTGGGGCCACTCCAGGTAGTCCTTGGGGGGATTAAAATAAGGAGTAACCTCCAGAGCCTTTACGGGAAGGGTTTCGGGGATAAATCCGAGATTGGATAATAGACTGAAAGAAGGCCGGTTCACATGGGCAGGGATAGCCATCCCCCCAAGAGAAGCAACCTGGTCTATAACTTCTTCCAAGGCCATATCCGCCGCTTGGGACAGTAACCGGTCTTCGGTTCGAAGCAATTCCCCGGCGGCATTGACTACATATTGCGGACCGAACAAGTTCTCTTTGTTGGCCAGAGGGGGCAGTTTTTGAAAAACCTTTTCCTGCCACTGCTTACACGAATCAACCGTATCGAACAGACAAAGGATGTGAACTTCCTCCCTGGACTGCAATTCCATCCCCGGCAAAACATGGATGTTGGTCCCAACCGCCGCCTCTATGACCGCTTCCGCATTATGACAGGCATTATGATCGGTAATCGCGATGAGGTTTAACCCTTGTCTTTCTGCCTGCCACAGGATCAAGGAAGGAATCATTTCTATTTCCGCACACCCTGAAAGCACGGTATGGATATGTAAATCGGCCTTATAAAGTTTCAGCCGATCCGGATTATGAAGGGAGCTTTCCTGATCCTTATTCACCACTGATCCCCAGAGAAACCAGTTGCCCGATAACAGAAAAGGTATTTTTAGGAGTGAGCAGCAAGATCACCTTTTCTTTTTCAGCTTGGGCGATGGTCTCGGGGGCCGGCTGGTTTCCTTCGGTAATAACGATACCGGCCAGATTGAGCAGACTGGCTATGGCAACTACGTTGACGTGAGACTGAAGGGTAACCCAGAGGAAGTCCTTTTTCGCACCACGCATGGCACAACTCAAAAGATCCGAAGCATATCCACCCACCACCGGACGATCCACAAATTCGATTGAGGTGACCACCTCCAAGTTCAATTGTTCAATAACAGTCTGTAAGCTGATCATGGTATTTTTTCGGATTTTCCGCTCCTTTTTTGGTTTTTTCAAAATAAAAAACCAGGACTTTACCGCGTTTCATTAAGCTTGGGTTCGATCATTATTCACTCTCAGGAAAAAAACCGGCAGGTCTTTTAGGAATACGATTATAGCTTTATCTGAATATCCAATTGGGTTCCGTTGCCAGGCTTCGATTCAATCGTAAAAGAATCGGCACATTTTTGTATGTTGGCTAACCCCATTCCCGCTCCGAAACCCAATTCCTGAATCCAGGCGGGGGCAGTTGAATATCCCGGAGCCATTGCCCGTTCCACATCGATGATTCCCGGCCCATGATCCGTAATCGTAATATGAATTAAATCGGGCTGAATTTCAGTAACCAGTTCCCCCCCCTTGTCGGCATGAATAATAAGATTCATTTCAGCTTCATAGGCGCAAATGGCCACCCTTCGCAGTATCGGGGGAGGTATCCCCAGTTGCTCAAAAGCCCGCTTTATCTTGCTTGAGGCACTTCCCCCGCTCTTGAAATCTTTCTCTTTGATATGATACCTGAGAATCAGGCTGGTCTGGTCCGAGACAATATATTCCTGATAATTAATCCGGGAGTCTCGTTTGACCTCATCATCATGATAATTCAAACTGATGGCCTCCAACAATCCCCTGGTGATATCACTCCCGGTCAAAATGCCGGTCAAGTCCCCTTGCTCATTAACCACCAGAAGTCGACCCACTTGAAATTGAGAGAATTTTTTTATGGCCTCAATAATCGATTCTTTTTCCATAACCGTAATCAACTTCCTGGTCATTCTTTGGCTGACGGGCACGTCAAGCTCACCGGCTTCCAGGGCTTTGATCAGATCCTCTATAGAGGCCACTCCGACCAGATGACCGCTATCCAACACCGGGACACCGGATATCCGATTGGTCTTCATAATTTCCTTCAATTGCTTGATGGTGGTATCCGGCGAAACGGTTATGACCTTCTTTCGCATGACGTTTTCAATGGTCAAATTATAAATAAGTTCTTGTTTTTTTGTAAATTCCAATGGAAAACAGCCTTATTTAACTTGTTTAAGGTGAAAAAACAGTTATGTCCTCCAAGGAGGCCCGGATATTTCTATTAATAAAATCAAAGAGTCGTTAAAGGAACAGAGGGCACTCCCGCTTTGTAGAGCAGTCCACAGGATTCATACATCGTGAAATTCGTTGTGATCAGAGGGATGCCCAGTTGTTCGGCCAACTGAACAGCCTCCGGGTCGGGGACCTTCCCCCGTACAAAGATAATAGCGGCTACATAGGCCATTTCCGCTGTTCTTACGGTTTGAAGATTTTTCAATCCGGTGAGGAGCACTGAGCCGGGAGTCATATAAGCCAGGGCGTCGCTCATTAAATCCGTCGCCCCGCCAAATTTAATTTCCTTTTCCGGAACAGCCTTTTGCGTTACAACGGTCCCTTTTACGATTTCAATAATCTTTTTTAGTTTCAACAGTCTACACCCTTGAATAGGTTATATTTTTATAATTATGATAGATATATCATACCAATGCAAAATATTCAAAATTAAAAATCAAATTATTCCTGACTAGAAAAAACTCTCATAAACAGCGGACTCACTTTTTTTACCACCATGATAATTATTGCTGACGTATCCTGTTAAAAATGATATAATAAAATTTATATAAGATCTGTGGATGCAGATAAAGAACTCAGGGTAAATATTTTTAAGGGTGCTGCTGCCTGTTTCTAAAATTCTTGCTTTGTTTTGCCAATCCAATAGAAACAAGATGACAGGAGGTCGGAATGAAAAAAATTTTATTGATCGGATTGATTTTTTCTTTGTTGGTTCTGAACTTGGCCGGATGCGGCTATAACACCATCCAGACCAATGAAGAAGCGGTCAAAGCCGCCTGGGGAGACGTAGAGGCGACTTATCAAAGAAGAAATGACCTGATCCCCAACCTGGTCGAAGTGGTCAAGGGCTATGCCAAACACGAAAAGGAGACCCTGACGGCCGTTACCGAGGCCAGGACTAAAGTGGGGTCGATTCAAATGAACAAGAACATGTTGGACGACCCTAATGCCTTCAGCCAGTTTCAAAACGCCCAGGGGGCCATGAGTAGTGCCCTGTCCAGACTGATGGTCGTGGTGGAAAAATATCCGGACCTCAAGGCCAACCAGAATTTCCAGGATCTGCAGCACCAACTGGAAGGCACAGAGAATCGAATTAATGTAGCCAGGACCCGCTATAATAAAGCTGTAGAGGTGTTTAACGGCTCCATCCGGGTCTTTCCTAATAATCTGACCAATAAATTTTTGTTGGGTTTAAAACTTAAAGAGCCTTTTAAGGCCGAAGCCGGGGCAGAAAAGGCGCCGACAGTGAAATTTTAACAACCAAAAGGGTTCAAGGGGTTCGAAATTCAAGGATTCAAGTAGAAAGACTAAAGAAACCCCTTGAACCCTGGCCGTTGAGGCAGATTCGAATCCTTATTTATCCTTTAGAAAAGAATGGTCTAGGAATGAAAAAAGTCGCTCTTGTCTTGTCTTTTTTTCTATATGTCCTTCCCTCCCTGGTACAGGCCTTAGAGGTCCCCGGACTGCAGGGCTATATTAATGATTATGCCTCGATGATCTCTCCTGCGGCTAAGACCCGGCTAGAAAGCGAGTTAAAAGCATTCGAACAATCTGATTCCACCCAGTTGGTCATTTTAACGGTTCCCTCGTTGGAGGGCGATACGATCGAAGGGTTTGGTATCAAGGTGGGCGAGGTCTGGAAGATCGGCCAAAAAAACAAGGACAACGGAATCATCGTTGTCGTTGCCAAACAGGAACACAAGATACGGATCGAGGTCGGCCGCGGTCTGGAAGGCCGGTTAACGGATCTGTTGGCCGGAAGGATAGTGGACTTGGTCATAACACCCAGGTTCAAAAGAGGAGATTTTGACGGTGGATTCCAGGCCGGGGCCTCTGCCCTTATAGATGCCACCCGGGGGGAATTCAAGGCCGATGAAGTACATCGGGCAACTAAAAATAGGGGGGCCCCGTCATTCTTGACCTTTCTAATCGCCGGTTTTGTAGCCCTCTTATTTATTGGAAGCTTATCCCGCATTTTGGGAGGGATTGCCGGGGCAGTTGGTTTACCGGCCTTGATTCATCTCGGCCTTTTCCCTTTAGGCGTTGTTTCTTTGATTCTTTCCGCCCTTGCCGGCCTAGGGATAGGCCTTTTCCTGCCGTCCCTTTTTTCCAGTGCCGGAATGGGAAAGGGAGGCGGGTTTTGGCCTGGCGGCTTTTTCCCATCCGGCGGTGGCGGCTGGGGCGGAGGGGACTCCGGTGGAGGTTTCTTCGGCGGTGGTGGGGGCTTCGGCGGCGGTGGGGCCTCAGGAGATTGGTGAGATCGATTTCGGATTTCGGATTGCAGATTGCGGAATAAATACAAAGAATAGCTAATTAAAAAATATCCTATAAACGAAATTCGAAGTTCGAGGTTCAAAAAAAACCCATAACTGATTCGAGATGATTAAATGAAAGCTGCAACATTTTTTACCCATGAAGAAAGTGAAAGGATCAAGGCCACAACCAGGTCAGTGGAATCCCATACCGATGGTGAGGTCGCGGTGATGGTGGTGGATAGATGCGATCGGTATCTCGACGCCGAGATTCTGGGGGGAATAATTCTTGGAAGTCTTTTGGCACTGTCCTTAACTGTTTTGTTTTTTCATGATTCCATCTGGTTCTATATCCTTTTAAGCCTCATCCTCTTTTTCCCTTTTCAATGGCTTTGCTTCAAGATCCCAAAAGTTAAAACCGTGTTTATCCCCGTTAAAAGAAAAGAGGAAAGGGTAAAGCTTCGAGCCGAACAGGCCTTTTTTGAAAAAGGGCTTTATAAAACCCAGTTTCATACCGGCGTACTGATTTTTCTTTCTTTGTTGGAACAAAAGGTTTGGGTCCTGGCCGACAATGGCATATATGAAAAGATGACCCAGGAAACCCTGAATCGATTTGCTCAAGACATCTCGCTGGGTATCAAAGAGGACCGGGCCTGTGAGGCCCTTTATCAGGCCATCGAGGGCATCGGACGATTACTGGCTGAACATTTTCCTCTCACCCCTGGTCATAAAGACGAATTGCCGGATGAAGTAATGACCGAATAAAATAACTTCACGGAGGATGTATGGATTATTTACAAATGACCTCACCCTGCGGTTTGGACTGTTTCAATTGTCCTGTTTGCCTGGCCAAGGACAACCCGGACTTACGGATGAAGATCTCTCAGAATCTGGGGATTCCCCTTGAAAAGGCTTTCTGTCAGGGATGCCGGCCGGAAAAGGGGACCATTGCCTTTTTAAACATGACCGAGCCTTGTAGTGTCTATCAATGCATCAAGAAAAAAGATATTGATTTTTGCTATGAATGTTCCGATTTCCCCTGTGACTCTCTTCATCCCTTTGCCGACCTGGCCTCGCAGAGGCCGCACAACACCAAGGTCTTTAATTTATGCCTAATTAAAAAAATGGGGCTGGAATCCTGGGGAAAAACCAAGGCCAAAAGCGTGAAGGACACTTATTTCCAAGGGAAGTTTAAGCTCTAACCATAATACCGAGGTGAATGCCGACCAATAATTCAAAACTTAAGTATTATCGTTGAAGCTGACACAAACAAGAACGGCAAGCTCAGCATGAAGGAATGCTTAGGTATGTTAACAGCGCCGAAGAAGATGAAGAAAAATTACAAATACTGGGATGCCAACGGCGATGGGGTTATTACCGAAGACGAGTATGCCCAGTAGGTAAAGAATATTGAGAGGGAATAAGGGCGTTAATAACGAACCATCTCCGGCTTCAAAAGGGGGCTGAGTTGTCGATAGGCCTTACGATAGGCCCGGCGGATCTTGTTCGTATTGGAGGAAAATAACAACCCGAAGCGAACACAGGACCGGTAAAGGGATTCTCCTTTGAGATCAATGGACAGTTTGATGGGGATAAGACCTTCCGGAAGTTTTTCTTTGATACCGGCAATAAGCTGTTCCCAGGCCGGAGAAAGACGTTTCTCCGCCTCGTGAAGATAATCAAGAAAAGGCACCACCACCAAATCCACTTTCTTCTTCAAGGGCTGGAAAAACTCCGAATGGGCGTTACCCTGGATGACCTCAACCCCCAAGCGGGTTAAAAAGCCGGCGATAAACTTCTGATAGGCCTCGGTGGCATTCCCCGGAATTAGAGCCACCCTTCGAACACCCTGGAATTTCCAGACCGGGCCGAATTGTTTCTGGACCTGATCCAGAAAGTTTTCCGACAGCCAACGGCGATGGTCGTCCATGCGATCCTTGGCCCTTTTAAGAAGCCTTCTTCCATAATACCTGATGTAACTGTAATAAACATCCAGTTTGATCAATCGTTTTAGAATCGCCTTCCAGGAATAAAACGAGATAAGGGCCTGATAAGCGGCCTTCTGTAATTCTTCTCCGGTCATCAGGCGGGGTTGGAAAACCACATGAGAACCGTCATAGAGTTCCCAGTTTCGAGTCAAAAGGCGGTTTTCCTGTTCCAGGGACTTAAAAGTTTCCGTTCCGGGAAGAGGGGTAAGCATCATAAATTGAGCGGAGTCCACCCGGTTTTTAATGGAGAAGCGGATCGTCTCCCGGATGGTTTCCGGGGTGTCCTCATCTGCTCCAACCATAAACATCCCGTGGATATGAATCCCGTGACGATGGAAGGCCTTTATGGCCCGTCGCATGGCAGCCTCGTCCTGCTTTTTCCGATAGGCCTTCAGGACCTGATCACTGGCACTTTCAAAACCGATATAAACTCCCCAGCAATTGGTCTCTCGGAGAAGCTCCAAGAACTCCGAATCAAAGGCCGATTCAGCTCTAACCTGGGTACTCCAATTCTTGTGAAAGCCTTCTTCTTTCATTCGTCTGAGGAGATTCTTGGTCCTAGTGGGATTGGCGGCAAAATTATCATCACAGAAAAACAGATGACTGGCCTGCCCGCCATTGACCCTGATTTCTTCCATGATCAGATCATTGGAGCGGAATCGATACCCCCGGCCGAACATGGAAACCACCGAACAGAATTTACAGGCATAAGGACAACCTCTGGAAGTCGCCACCGGGACCATACCTTGAAGGGGATTCCAGTTTTTGATTAAAGAAAAATCCGGGATAGGGAGGGTATTCAGGTCCTGAATCAACGGACGGTCGGAATTATGCTTTGGCTGGCCGTCTTCCCAGTATGACAGACCGGGGATCCCTTCAAAGGAACCTCGTGTTCGAAGGGCATTTAAAAGCTCAAACAGGGTTTCCTCTCCTTCCCCACGAACCACGAATTCACCATGAGGCAGGGCTTCCTCCGGCAAAAAAGTGACATGAGGGCCCCCAAAGACGACCGTTTTACCCAGATTTCTTGCCTCATCCCCTAGGAGAAAGGCCCGTGGTATGGTACTGGTAATCGAGGAAATACCAACCATATCAGCCCAGCGCAAGTCTTCCCCGGTCACCGGTCCGGAGGTCTCTTCGATTAAGACCCGGGCTTCATAACCCTGGTTACGGAGCATGGTCCCCAGGAGGATAGTGCCAAGACGGGGGATACGTGCCCGGCTGAACACATGTTCTACCGGAGAACGGGGTTCTATTAAAATAATGCGCTGAGGAACTTTTGATTTCATAAGGGTCTTTCTATGGATTTGATTGAACAGAACTTAATATAATATCTATACCCTTGGTTCATGGTAAAGTAAAGAGAAAAAGGGATTAAAGCAGACCAGAGGGAAGAGGCAACAGGCCGGAGGTTTCATTAATCAAAAAAAACTTAAGGATCGACAACCTAACGTCTCGTCCCTCTTGCCTCATCCCTCATGCCTCTCGCCTATTGCCAATTTTTCTCTTGAGCAAATTGGCCGCAATCAGCAATGGATCCCAAACCGGGCTGAAAGGAGGGGCATAGGCCAGATCCAAACCGGAAATGTCTTCCAGGGTCATTCTTTGATGTAGAGCAACGGCCAGGACATTGATCTTGCGGGCTTCTCCATCCCAGCCGATCCAATTACCGCCAAGGAGTCGGCCTGAGGATTGATCGGCCACGATCTTCAATAAAGTGGGCTTTGACCCGGGATAACCTCCAACCCTGGAAGTGGCTTCCACGACCTGCGAAACCACTGGAAACCCGTTCCGTTTAGCCTGGGCTTCGCTGATTCCGGCTGTACCGATTTCCAGGTCGAACACCTTAACACAGCCCGCACCTACGATCCCATGAAATTCCGCCCGGCCTCCAACGGCGTTTTCACCGGCCACCCGCCCCTCTTTATTGGCCACATCTCCCAAAGGGGCTAGTGTAGTCTGGCCGGTCACCCGGTGAAGCTTCTCACAACAGTCACCAGCCGCCCAGATATTTGGATCGCCGGTCTGCATTGATGAATTGACCTGAATCCCTCCGGATTTCCCAACAGCGATCCCTGCCTCTCGGGCAATCTCAGAGTTAGGCACTATCCCCGCCCCGACGAAGAAAAGGTCGGCAGGGAATTCCCCTTGATCAGTGATCAGTTTTTGGGCCTTTCCTCCTTCTGTTTTAAAAAATCGGGGTTGAACTTCACCTAGATAACGTACACCGTGGGTTTCCAGTTCCTTGACGATAATCGGCCCCAACTCCGGTTCCAACCCGCTGTAAGGGAATTTGCCCCGATATAGGAGGGTGGTTTCGATCCCTCGATCCCGCAAGGCCTCGGCCAATTCCATAGAAATATTACCGGCCCCGACAATCACTGCTTGGCGAGGGGCCTGTTGGTCGATGAAATTTCGAATCCGAATGCCGTCCGACATCTCCTTCAGGGTGAAAACGTTTTGGGCCTCTTCTCCCGGGATACCCAGTCTTCGGGAACGGGCCCCTGTGGCCAGAATCAGATGGTCATAAGGAAGAAAAAATTCTTTCCCGGTATCTGAAGTTGAAACCCATACCTGGTTTTTCCCAGGGTCAATGGCCAGAACCTGATGCTTAAGTTTGATCTCTATCTGCTGTTTTTCCTTAAATTCCTCCACAGTCCTGAAGATCAAATTTTTATGATCCTTGATTACATCGCCGATGTAATAAGGGATTTCTCAGGCCGAATAAGAGATAAACTCCCCCTTCTCCAGCAGGGTTATGTTGACAGTCGGATCGTTTCTTCGAGCTGTGCTGGCCGCCGTCGGGCCGGCCGCCGATCCCCCTACGATGACCAAATTGAGGTTATTTTTCATCTTGATGCGCCCCCTTTTCTTTATGATGGTCATATTAAAAATTAAAATGAGATGACTTTGTAAAAAGCTCTCCCGCCAAAGGCGGGACTGAGCGCGCAAACCGGGACCCACCCTGAAAGGGTGGGACTGAGCGTTGCCGTGTACGCGAAAAAATCCTGAGGAATGAGGCGTACATAGAAGTACACCGCAATAAGCCTGCCCCAGCGAAGGCCGGAGAAGGTTGCAGTGCAATCCCGCCAAACGCGGGACTGATGGACTTTTTATGAAGCCATCTTTATAATAATTTTGAAAGAGAAACTAAACGAACTTTATCCTTCAAATCAGGGAATTTTTCTTTAATAGCCCGCAGAGTCTGGGGATAGGGATGACCGCAGGCCACGGCAAAACCCCGTTTCTGTGCCAGACGAATCAATAGCTCCAATTGTCCTCGAATGGCATCTTCTTCGATACTGTTATCCAGGAAAATATCACGTTCAATAGCCTTAACCCCCACCTGGGAAGCCAGAGGAAGAATGACGGAATGAGGGGTAGTCCGACTGTCGAAAAAAAACAGTTTCCTTTCCTTAATCGTCCTTAACACCAAAGCCATTTTATCCCGGTCTTCGGTAAAACGGGAGCCCATGTGATTATTCACACCGACCACTTGGGGGAATGCCTCCAAGTCTTCTTCCAAAATTTTCCGGATTTCCTCATCCGTCATACTGGTCAATAGCGCCTTCGGTCCGGGGTTGTTTTGCGGAAAAGCATTGGGTTCCATAGGCAGGTGAAGCAACGTTTCTTTGCCCTTTTGAAATGCCTGTGAAACCATTTCTTTGGAAAAGGGGGCCTGGGGCAAAAAAGACAAGGTCAGTGGAGCTTCAAAATCGATAAAATCCAAGGCCAACTGCTTTTGGTAACCCAGGTCATCTATAACAATGGCCACCAGCGGCAACCCCTCCATCTGCGGATAGAAACGCTTTCTGAAGGTTTCCGGTTTACTGGAGGGACTTATTTTTTTGTGATTTCTCTCTTCAAAAGGGGGAAGACTTGGAGTTGCTGGCCATTTTTCCGGCTTCCAGGACCACCATATATACCCCGCCCCGAAGGCCAGGACCAGACCCATCACCCATATCCCAATGACCACCCCACAGCCTCCCCTTTTTTTTGGGCTTAAATATTGCTGGGATTTTCGTCCGGACACCGGAAATCCTAAGGGGCCACGTTTTTAAAGATCTGAGAGAAAACACCCCAGCTTTTTAGAAGCTGGAGAGCACTGGCTAATTGAGGATCATCCCCAGTTTCTCCGAATGACTTTTTCCCTTCAATCTGGAGGGATTCAGGATCAGGCTCTTTCCCTTTCCCTTCATCCTCCATGTGTCGTTCCAGGTCTTTTTCGCGAAGGGCTCTGGATTCCTTTTCCGGGGTTTCACCCTTTCTCAACGGCCCGCCTTTAATGATAATGTCGGGGGTTATCCCTTTGGCTTGGATGGAACGACCGCTGGGGGTAAAATAACGGGCGGTGGTCAACTTAAGCCCTGAATTATCCTCCAAAGGAATAATGGTTTGAACCGACCCTTTTCCAAAGGTTTGGGTACCTAAAATAATGGCCCTTTTTTGATCCTGCAGGGCCCCGGCCACGATTTCCGAGGCGCTGGCACTCCCCTCGTTGACCAGGACCACCAATGGATAGCTTCGGGTAACCTTATTGGGATGGGCATTAAACTTCTGGTTCTGTTCTTTGGTCCGTCCCTGGATGGAAACAATCACACCCGAGTCCAAAAATTCATCGGCCACTTTGATCGCTTCATTCAATAACCCGCCCGGGTCATTTCGAAGGTCAAGAACCAGACCTTTCAACCCTCCCTTGGTAGTCGAATCTAATTTGTTCAGGGCAGTTTGAAAATCATCATTGGTTTTTTCCTGGAAGGTGCTGATCCGGATATAGCCGTAACCTTCCTCGAGCATCTTTGATTTGACACTTTTGATCGGGATGACATCCCTGACAATAGTATATTTTTTGGGTTCCTTAGCCCCTTCATGGAGAATAAGCAAGATGACCTTGGTCCCTTTTTGTCCCCTAATCAACCGGACGGCATCATTCAAGGTCATATTCTTAGTGTTTTTTTCATCAATCTGAAGGATTTTATCTCCTGGGGAAAGACCAGCTTTGTCGGCCGGGGTCTCTTCGATCGGGGAGACTACGGTCAAGACTCCATCCTTTGAGGTTATTTCGATCCCGATCCCACTGAAAATTCCGGTGGTTTCAATTTCCAATTCTTTGAATTCTTCGGGGGAGAGAAAGGTGGAATGGGGATCCAGGGTATTCATCATCCCCCGGATGGCCCCATAAATTAGTTCCTTGGAATCCTTTTCTTCAACATATTTTTTCTGGATTTCATTCAGGGCTTCACTGAACACCTTGATCTTTGAGAAGGTCTTCTCCACATCGGCGGCATTAATACCCTCTCTGTGGATACCCACCAAAAAGAAAAAAACCATCACCAAAACGATCAACCCTAAATACTTTACTTTACAACTTCTTTTCATAGTTCCCCCAAACCCTTAGTTAATTAGTCTTATCTTTCATAAATTGACTGAACCGTATCGATAATTCAAGGGATTGAATAATCAAGTTTTTATTTCGAATTTCGGAGTTTTTAGGGTTTTCTTCCGAACTAATCGCTCCGAACTAAAAACTGCCCCCTCTCGAATCCTCCTGAAGAGTCTTTTCCTGGACTAAGTAACGGGTTCGGCCCCATTCCCAAAAATTCCATTTCATGGCCGCCGTTACATCAAAGCCCCCCCAGATTGACCAAAACCTAACTGAAGTCTTAACTTTTCTCATTTTTTCTATTTTTCCACTTTAAAGTATGAATTATATTCCATCCCTTATTAAGTCAAGCATTTTCTTTGCTTTTTTTCTAAAATAGGGCTCGCCAATGAACTTTCAATCCAATTTTAATCTTTTTATCTTTTTCAAGTTAAAAAAATCTTGACAACAGTTGATCAAGAGTTTACCTTGAATTTTGTTTTTAGAATTTATAATGAAGTTTGTCCTCGGTAGGTGAGGCTCCCGAGTAACACACAGGCCACTGCCCAAAAGCATCCAAAGATGCGGCGTATTAGGGTAGAACAGGCACTCCCGGATTAAGGGCTTGCTTAAGGTGGCTGGGGCGAAAGTCTCTTACGGTACACGGTGCCAAAGCTTGAACGAGTGGGGAATTTAGGTTTTTCCGGAGCCTTTATGGCTTTCGGGTTGTTTGGCCCTTTCTCTGCTCAATGGCTGAGGGAAAGGGCTTTTTTATTTTCTCCTCGGCCCTATTAGATAACCTTTTTGGAGACAGAGGCTATGAAAGATAACGAAGACCAACCTCACAGTAAGGGCGAGTCGCACAGTATGTTGTGGGAGTTGCGCCCGTGATACGATAGTACCTGCTTTTCTTCCCTATCGCCTCACTCGCCCGCTTCTTCCACGACCCGGTGGTGTTGAAAGCTGAGGGTGCAAGGCGGCCTGATTTCTTCCCAGGATCACCCAAAAAGTGCCATTTCTTTCCCCATAATAACCTGTAAACCCTTCGCCTGAGGCTCTTCGTCTCTCTTTTTCAGACAAAAGTTTTTTATATTGAGTTTTCCGAATTGCCCTAATAGCAAATATCGCCCTTATTTTGATAAAGGAGGTGATGTCAATGGACGCTGGCCCTGCAAGACAATGTAGAACCAGAATACCGACTGTATGGTTGCCCGAAAAGATGAGAGCTTATCCATTGACTCCCTCTGGCTTTTTTTGGTTTCATCGCACGCACGCTCCATTTGTTTTAAGGCAAGATATACACATCGGTAGGGAACAACTTATTGATTGTTTATCATTTACCGAACGATGGAGGTAACGTGTCATGTTTTATATTCATAATATACCCGGAAGGGTAAGGATCAAAAGCGATACCTTGAAACGAAATTCCACAGCCGCTGATGAGATTCGGAAGGCATTGAGCCTGATCGGGGGCATCGAGACTGTTGACATTAATTGCACCACGGGCAGCATTATCCACTATCAATTTGCTGTTACGAAGTGCCAAGATATTACGAATCTTCTGGAAACCAGAGGCTTTTTCGACCGTTGCAAAGCCGTCACCAGCAATGAGTATATGAGAAGAAAAACGGCATTTCTGTTGGAATCGCTGTTCCGGTTCTTCGCCTTCGCTCTTACCTTGCTGGTTTTTGTCAATTATTCAGCTTATGCCGATACTGATAATGAACAGCAGCAGGGTCAGCAACCAAGACAGCTGCCGCTCTGGTTTCCGCAGTTGCTCGGCGCTCAGTTTACAGGAATCTATCAAAGGATGCCTGATTTTAACAGCCCCTACACCGGCAATAACAGCCTCAGATTTGACCAAGGCAAAGGAGAAGGTTTCACGCACACCTACGGCATCTATCTGGGTTCCCGGATCAGCCAATCCTTGCAGCTCTATCTTGACGTCGAGATGTTTAAGGGGAGCGGGATAAGCGACGGCCTCGGCCTTGGGGGCAACATGAATGGGGATGTCGTCAGGGCTGGGTCAGCGAATCTGGGACAGGATCCCTACCTGGCCCGTTTTTATGCCCGGTATCTCATCCCACTCTCTTCACAATTGACCGAGCCCCAGGAGCGGGCCATAGACCAGTTGCCTGGTCCTGAACCGGCCGACCGGATAGAGATAAAGGCGGGCAAGCTCGCCCCACCGGACGACTTCGATTTGAACCGTTACGCCAACAACGCCCGTACGCAGTTTTTGAATTGTGCCTTCATTGTTAATACGGCCTGGGATTACGCTTCGGATACCAGAGGTTATACTATAGGTGTTTCCATCGCCTTGGTGCATCCCACCTGGAGACTCATTTTCGGGACCTATCAGGTACCGACGACCAGGAACGGGAATGTCCTCGACAGCGAAATATACCGAGCCAGGGGAGATAACCTCGAACTCACGGTGAAACCAGGAACCTGGGGCACGGTGGTCCGTGTTCTTGCTTACCGCAATGAGGGACGCATGGGCGATTTCCAGCAGGCCATCGACATCGGCAATCGCCAAGGAACCGTACCCGATACGATGGCCATCGATGGTCCCGGTCATGTGAAATATGGTTTCGGTTTAAATCTGGAGCAGCCCATTGCCGACGAAGGGGAGACAGGCCTATTTGCCAGGCTCGGCTGGGCCGATGGGTCCAACTCCGCCTGGTCCTACACGGAGGTTGACCGCATCATATCCGCCGGTATGCAAATAAGCGGTGGCAAATGGGGCCGGACCCGGGATCGTCTGAGTTTCGCCTTGGCTCTACAGGGGTTATCCAGGGTCCACAGGGATTACCTGGCGGATGGAGGCATGGGCATGCTTCTTGGCGACGGAAAGCTCAATTACGGTCCTGAAAATATATTCGAAGTCTACTATCTGATCCAACTCGGACGCTACGTGCAGCTAAGCCCGGATTTCCAGTACATCGAGAACCCAGGGTTTAACCAGGATAGAGGCCCAGTTACCGTGTATTCCCTACGGTTACGAGTTAGCTATTGAAGTGAGATAACAGCCTGGCAACGGAAAATCATATGTGCGGCTGTCTTAGCTGAATTTGGAATAACTAATCGGAGATTCTGAGGATGCTTAATTTTTCCAAACTGTATTACATCTTTCGTCGGGCATGGAAGGCCATCATGCTTTACTTCATACTTGCCGGTCCGGGGATCGTAGTAATGGTGGCTGATAATGACGCTGGCGGGATCACGACCTATGCCGCCACCGGCGCCAAGTTCGGTTATAACCTCATATGGTTTCTAATTATTCTTGTTCCTGTTGCTTATTACGTGCAGGAAATGACCGTTCGCTTAGGCGCCGTTACCAAACGGGGGCATGCGGAGGCCATCTTCGCCGGATTCGGTTCTTTCTGGGGATGGTTTTCGCTTCTTGACCTGATTCTGCTCAATTGGCTCACTTTGGTAACCGAGTTTGTCGGCATGACTTCGGCCATGAGGATCTTTGGTATCCCGCCAACCATTACGGTCTTAATCGTGTGTGTGTTTCTGGGGATCTTGGTCCTCAACGGCCGTTATTGGACCTGGGAAAAAATCGCCCTTTTCTTCTGTGCCATCAATCTTATTTACATACCCGGGGCCTTTATGATCAAACCGTCGGTCTCGCAGATCATCCATACGGGTCTGATCCCCAATTTCCCGGGCGGTTTCCATAACGAGCTGTTCTTTTACCTGATGGCCAATATCGGGACGACCATCGCCCCCTGGATGCTCTTCTTCCAACAGAGCGCCGTGGTTGACAAGGCCCTGAAGGAAAAAGATATTCCCTGGGGTAAGCTCGACACCTTTATCGGCTCGATTATGACGGTGGTGGTGGCGATCTTCATTCTGGTGGTTACCGCCACCGTCTTAAAAGGGGTCAACATCGATGACGCGGCCCAGGCCTCGCAAATGCTGATGAAAAGCAATCAGTATGTCGGGACCTTCATGGCCATAGGATTATTCGATGCCGGTTTTCTCGGAGCGATCTGCATCTCCTTGGCCAGTTCCTGGGCCTTTGGAGAGGTGTTCGGTTGGGCCCACTCCTTGAACAACAAGATAAAGGAGGCCCCCTGGTTTTACGCCAACTATTTCTTCACCTTGATAACGGCGGGCCTCATCGTCCTCATCCCCAATGCGCCGTTGGTGCTGATCACCCTGTTCGTGCAGGTCATAGCGGTTACGCTCCTGCCCGCCGCCTTGGTTTTCCTGATCCTGCTTTTAAACAATAAGAAAACTATGGGAGAGTACACCAACACCATTTGGCAGAACACTATCACCACAGTGATCGTTATCATTATCGTCGTCTTGTCCACTTTGTACGGGATCAGCACCCTGTTTCCGAACATGTTCAAATAGAGAAGGAGGATTGTCATGAGTATGATCAGGAATTTTATCAGCCACAATTATGCCAAGGTCCGCGACATAAACAAGAAGTACGCCACCCCCAACATAGAAATGTCAGGAGCGGTCAAGTTTTCCCTTCTCTGCCTCCGCTTGTATCTGGTCTTTCTCGTGGGGCTGTTGATCTATAAATTCATTACCTTGTTGTAAGAGGAGGCATCAATTATGAATTCCTTTATTTCCAAGGGACCGGAGGCCAATGAATCCGTCTATTTCCTTAGCGATATCATACATACCAAAGTGATTTCCAAAGGAAAAAAAATAGGCAAATTACGGGACATCGCGATTGTCGAGCATGACAAAATTCCCGAAGTGACCCATTTCATCATCAGCCGCCCATTTGGATACAAGCCCTTGTTGGTTCCCTGGGAGAGGATCATCGAGATCGGCAAGAAAGCCGTAACCATCGACATCGAATCACCGGAAAAATATGAAGGCGAACCGGAAGAAAGTCAGGTCCTTCTCAATGACCATATCCTGGACAAGAAGGTGATCGACATGGACGATAAAGAGATCGACGTGGTCTATGACGTGAAGTTAGTACTTCGTCATGGTCGACTCTATGTAACCGACGTGGACTTCAGCAGGTATGGACTTCTGAAAAGATTGGGGCTGGCTCCAATAGCCAAAATGATATATAGTCTTGCGGAGATATTCAAAAAAGAAACGCTTTCCTGGGCCTATGTGCAACCTTTACCGGAACATATCGGAAGCTTTAAGGGAAACGTTAAGCTTAACGTCTTGAAGGAAAAACTTCCGGAGATCCATCCCGTGGATTTGGCGGATATTCTGGAGGAACTGGATGAGGGGCAGCGAACCGCCATCTTTAATGAGTTGGAGATGGATCATGCCTCGGATACCCTGGAAGAGATAGAGCCCCGTGTACAGCGAAGCCTTATCTCATCAATGAGCAAAGAGAAAGTAGCCGACCTGATCGATGAAATGACGGCGGCCCAAGCTGCCGACGTTCTGTCGGTCCTGCCGGCCTCAGATGCGGAAGAAATCCTCAACCTAATGGAACATGAAGAAGCGAAGAAGATTAAATCATTGCTTGAAGAACAGAACGATACCATTACTAATCTGACGACATCCAGCTTCATCTTTTCCCGTCCAACTGACACCATTTCCGAAGTGATTGAACATTACCACAAGGTAGCCCCTGAGATGGATGTGACCAATTACGTATTTGTGCTTGATGGGGACAACAAACTCATCGGAGTTCTCGGCACGCAGGATCTCCTGATGGCCGAACCCTCCGATAAACTGGAAGATGTAATGAACACCCAAGTTATCAGCCTCGACTTCACTGACAGCATTGCCAAGGCGTCGGAGATGTTTACCCGATATGGATTTCGGGCCATTCCGGTTACTGACAAAAATGAGGTGATCCAAGGGGTCATTCCCTACCGCGATGTAATGAACCTGGAGCACAAATTTTCTTAGAGCGCCGAGGGGCCAATAGGTCAGAAAAATCGCGAGGAGTTTTTCCTGAAGGTCTGAAACCTTCATTTTGAATAATATGGAAGAGTTTAAAAAGTAATCGATACGAGGAACTTGAAATCTAATTTATTTTGACTGATAAAATTTTGTTGACTTAGATAAACTAATATGTATTATTTTACATGTAAGACTTGAATTCTAAACAATGTACTGAAGAGTTCATACTTGGATGAAACCCCAATGCAAGTTAACAACCTATATTTTTATCATAACGATTTGCTCTATTTTTTTATGGCTTCCAATATTTACGAATTATTATATTGTAATGCAAGCCGATTTCTTAAAATCAGGCCAAACCTATGAAGATATCAATTTAGATCTTTTACCGGTCAGCCAAAAAGCACAACCCCTCTTATTGTCAAGCAATTCGCTCTTGGAGCAATGGACAGAAAATCTGATTAAAAGTTTCGATTCTTTTTATTTTCAGTTAATCTTACTAGAACAAACCGATATCAAGCTTCGTTGTTAAAATCTCTTCCTTCCCTCCGATAAACCTAATTAAATTAAAAGTTATGGGGAATAACCATTCCCTAATAATTTTTTGATTTCATTCAGCAAAACACGGTAAATCAATACGACTCTCCTGAAAAGAGTGGGAGAAAAATGAAATCCCTTAAGAAAGATCACAAAGGCTTTATTAAGCAGATCCTTTGTCTGTGCTGGCTTTTCCTGTTTGTCACTTCAGGAACGGGTTGCCATTCTGCAGGTTCGGAGACACCAGGCGATTCACGCAAGAATAACATCAAATCAACCGATCCCAATGTAATCGAGATGGAACACCCGGAGCGGTTCTCTTTGGTGGCGGTAGAGAGGAAGAAAATCGTTGATGAAATCCATGTCAACGGAGTGGTAACCTTCGACGTCAATCGCTCGGTAGCAGTATTGTCTCTTAGCGGAGGACGAGTTGTAGACATCAAGGCCAGACTGGGAGACGACGTACAAAAAGGGCAGCTCCTTCTCCGAATCCACAGCCCGGATCTGGCTGCCGCTTTCTCCGATTATCAAAAGGCCCAAGCCGATGACTTATTGGTGCGCAATCAATTGGAACGCTCCAAAGCCCTCTATGAGCGCGGAACATCAATTGCAAAAAAGGACCTGGAGGCGGCCCAGAACGCAGTGGACAAGGCACAGGTCGATGTGAAGACAGCGCGTGATCGCATCCAAGTTCTCGGCGGTGACCCCGACCATGTTTCCCCCATTCTCGATGTTCGCTCTCCGATTTCCGGAACAATCGTCGAGCAAAATGTGACAGGTGCCGCCGGAGTTCGTTCCCTCGACAATTCTCCGAATCTTTTCACGGTTGCCGATCTGTCCCGCATATGGGTTCTCTGCGACCTCTACGAGGATACAATTTCCAGAGTGCATCTCGATGATGTAGCCAAGGTGCGCCTCAACGCCTATCCTGATAGGCTCTTCCATGGTCGCCTGAGCAATATCAGTCGAGTGCTGGATCCCAACACCCGTTCAGTAAAGGTCCGTATCGAACTTGACAATCCCGGTCGCTTGATGCGTTCGGGAATGTTTGTTACTGCAGAGTTACACTCCGGGAAACGCCTCGAACGGCCTGTCCTGCCGACTTCCGCCATTGTCCGCTTACACGACAAGAACTGGGTATTCATGCCTCTTGGCGGGAACCGGTTTCAAAAGATAGAGATTCAGACCGGACCGCCGGCGGGCGACAACCTCCAGCAGATTCTTTCGGGGGTAAAAATTCACGACCAGGTAGTTGCCAACGCCCTGCAATTCTTCAGTGCTTCGGAAGCAAAATAGATCATGATTCAGTATCTCATCGAACTCGCACTCCGGAAAAGGTTGTTAGTTCTCAGCGTCGGATTACTTCTTTTCATCTGGGGAATAATTTCGTTTCACCGCCTTCCCGTGGAGGCTTATCCGGATGTGGCCGATAAATACGTCTGGGTTATAACACAGTGGCCCGGACGCGCTGCAGAGGAAATCGAGCAACAAATCACTATCCCAATCGAGACCCAGTTGAATGGAGTTGGGCATAAGACGCACCTCCGTTCAATTTCCCTTTCAGGGCTCTCCTTCATAACCGTCATTTTCGACGAGAAATCCGACAACTTACACAACAGACAGCAGGTACTGGAAAAGCTGACGCTGGTCAACCTGCCCCCGGGTTTAAGCCCGCAGATCGGGCCGGACTTCAGTCCCGCCGGCCAGATCTGCTTCTATACCCTGGAGAGCACGAATCCCGGAACCGACGTCATGGAATTGAAGCGCCTCCAGGATTGGGTGGTCTTCAAGCATCTCATGTCGGTCCCGGATGTTGCAGCCGTTTCCATCTTTGGCGGTGAAACACGCGAATACCAGGTACGGGTCGATCCCAATAAGCTGGTTTCCTATAGCTTATCCATTGCCCAGGTAGAGCAGGCCCTGGCGGCGAACAACGTCAATGCGGGTGGTAGTTTTATCGAGAAGGGGCACCAGGCATACAATGTCCGGGTCGTCGGCTTGATGGAGAACCCGGATGATATCGGCTCAACTGTTTTGAAAGTGCAGAACGGGACACCAGTGCGGGTCCGGAATGTCGCAATCGTGACCCAAGGAGCCAAGATCCGCCTGGGGCGTTTGGGAAAAGCCATTCGCCACGAGGACGGGCGAATCATTGACAATGACGACGTTGTCGAAGGAATTGTTCAGATGCGCAAAGGGACTGAAGCGGAGGCCACCCTGGTCGCCCTTCATGCGAAGTTCAAGTATCTCAACGAACACATACTACCGCACGGCGTGAAGATCGTTCCTCACATCGACCGGGACGATCTCGTCCACTATACAACACACACGGTTCTGCGTAACCTCACCGAGGGAATTATTCTGGTCGTTATCGTTCTTTTTCTGTTCCTCGGAAATACCCGCTCGGCTTTGATTGTTGCCCTCACCATTCCATTTTCTCTGTTTTTTGCTTCCATCCTCCTCGATCTCCGCCACGTCCCTGCCAACCTGCTCTCCCTGGGGGCGCTCGACTTCGGCATGATTGTGGATGGTACGGTCGTGATGGTGGAGAATATTCTGCGTCGTCTTGAAGAATCGGACGAGTCCACAGGCAAGATCAGCGAGACCATTCGCCTGGCTGCACACGAAGTGCAACGTCCTGTCTTTTATGCCATTGCGATCATTATTACTGCCTATCTGCCGATCTTTACATTGCAGCGTGTCGAGGGGCGACTGTTCCAGCCCATGGCCTGGACGGTCTCTTTTGCACTACTGGGAGCTCTGTTTTTCTCAATGTTTCTTGCTCCGGGGCTGGCCAGCTATCTCTTTCGTAGGCGGGCAAGAGAGTGGCGAAATCCAGTGCTGGCCTGGTTAATGATTCACTACCCGAGGGCTTTGGAAAGGGCGATTAAGCGACGTTGGCTGACCCTTGGAATAGGGGCCACCTCCTTCCTTATCGCCGCCTTCCTCGCTTTCAGCGGGGTCATCGGCTCGGAATTTCTGCCACACCTTGATGAGGGCGCCATCTGGGCTCGCGGCACTCTCCATCCGAGCACAGGGCCATCAGAAGGAAAGCGGATTATGGACGAGGCCCGGCTTGCCTTTGCGAGTTTCCCTGAGGTGAAGCAGGTTGTTTCGCAAGTGGGCCGCTCTGACGATGGTACCGACGCCACTGGTTTCTTCAACACTGAATACTTCATCGACCTCAAGCCCCATGATAGATGGCGCAAGGAGTTCCACGGGAATAAAGATGCCTTGATTGAAACAATGAGCAGGGAAGTTGAAAAGATCCCGGGTGTTGAGTGGGGGTTCTCGCAACCGATCGCCGACAACATGGAGGAGGCGGTCAGCGGTGTCAAAGGTGAACTGGCGGTAAAAGTCTTCGGCAGCGACCTGAAAGAACTGGAGCAGAAAAGCGAGAAGATCTTAGAAGTCATGAGAAAGGTTCGTGGGATTGAAGACCTTGGGATCTTCCGGGTGCTGGGACAGCCAAACGTAAACCTGATAGTTAACCGGGCAAAGACAGACCGTTTCGGCATCAACGTGGTCGATGTCCAGGATGCCATTGAAACGGCGGTGGGCGGCAAGCCGGTCAGCCAGATATTGAAGGGAGAAGAGCGCTTTGACCTCGTCGTACGTTATCAGGAACCCTACCGCAAAACCGTCGAGGATATTGCCAACATCCGGATTCTCGCACCATCGGGAGAGAGGGTCTCCCTCGGAGAGCTAACTGACATCAAGGTTGGAGAAGGAGCATCCATGATCTACCGTGAGGCAAACTCTCGGTACATCGCCATAAAGTACAGTGTTCGCGGCCGAGACCTCGGCAGTACGGTTGAGGAAGCTATGAAGAAGGTCCATGCGAAAGTGAAGTTGCCGCAGGGTTACTATCTGGACTGGGCCGGTGAATATGAAAGCCAGAAGCGGGCCAATGAGCGCTTGGCCGTGATTGTTCCAATCACGATTCTTTTAATCCTTTTGCTTCTCTATATGATGTTCAACTCATTCAAGTGGTCTATCCTGGTTCTCCTCACCGTCGGCATCGCCAGCTTCGGAGGGCTGCTCTCGCTTTTTGTCACCGGAACCCATTTCAGCGTTTCCTCCGGCATCGGACTGCTCGCTTTGTTTGGGGTCTCCGTCCAGACGGGCGTGATCATGGTGCAATACATCAACCAGTTGCGAACGCGCGGCCTGTCCGTCCTGGAGGCGGCGATTAAAGGCGCCACTCTCCGCCTTCGTCCAATCATGATGACGATGCTCGTTGCCACGCTCGGCTTGCTACCTGCCGCCATGTCGCATGATATCGGTTCGGACTCCCAGCGCCCCTTCGCCATCGTCATTGTGGGTGGGCTGATCACTACCCTGGTATTGAGCGTCTTTCTCCTGCCGACACTTTATGTATGGATAGCCAAACCGGGCGACATATTGCCTAAAGCGGAGGAAAACAATGGACAATAAACTAAACTCTTACTGGTTCCGACCGGGTGTTTTCTCCTTTACGGCAGGGTTCATCGCCTTGGTGCTCATGACCGGATGTGCGGTTGGACCGAATTTCCAACGCCCAACCACGCCCAATGTCGACCACTATACACCGCAACCCCTGCCTGCGCAGACGGCCTCGGTTGAGGTCAAGGGCGGTGAGGCGCAGCGCTTCGTGCAAGACATGGACATACCCGGTCAATGGTGGACGCTGTTCCATTCAAAACCACTCAACGACCTGATTGAGCAAGCGCTCAAGGCCAACCCCGACCTGGAGGCTGCGCAAGCCGCACTGCGCTTTGCTTGGGAAAACGTCTATGCACAGCAAGGCACTTTCTTTCCAAGCATCGAAGCCAATTTTAATCCAACACGTCAAAAAATTTCCAGCGAGTTATCCAGTCCGCTTACCAACGGCAACAACACCTTTAGCCTTCACACCGCCCAGGTTACTGTTTCTTATGTGCCGGATGTGTTCGGCGGCACGCGGCGGCAGGTAGAATCGCTCAAAGCACAAGCCGATTCGCAACGCTTCCAACTCGAAGCGACTTATCTTACGCTGACCTCGAATATAGTTGCCGCAGCGTTGCAAGAGGCGGCTTTGCGGGGTCAAATCTCAGCGACCAAGCGGATCATAGGTATCCAGATCCAATCGCTCGAATTGCTGCAACACCAATACGAATTAGGTCAGATTGCCAGTGGAGACGTAGTAGCGCAGGAAGCAGCGCTGGCCCAAGTGCAGGCCATGCTACCGCCCTTGGAAAAACAATTGGCGCAACAACGCGACTTGCTGGCTCGCCTGGTCGGCCGTTTCCCCAGCGAAACGCTCGCCGAAAAGTTCGAACTCTCATCGCTGCAACTGCCGCAAGAGCTCCCTGTGAGCCTTCCCTCCAAACTGGTAGAACAACGTCCGGATGTCCGCTCTGCCGAAGAGCAATTGCACTCCGCCAGTGCAGAGATTGGCGTGAGTATCGCCAATCGGCTGCCGAACATTACTTTGAGCGCCAGTGCGGGCTCCAGCGCCACTGCAATCAGTCAGTTGTTTACCTCAGGTACCGAATTTTGGACATTGGCCGCCAATCTTGCTCAGCCAATCTTCCAAGGAGGGACATTGCTTCACAGACAACGTGCCGCTGAAGCGGCTTACGACCAGGCCGCGGCGCAGTATCGAAGCGTCGTGCTCACCGCTTTCCAGAATGTAGCCGACACGCTGCATGCCATTCAATCCGATGCCGACGCCCTGAAAGCGGCAGTCGCCGCCGAGCGTGCCGCTTCCAAGAGTCTTGCCATCGCACGTTCTCAGTTGGAATTGGGCCAAATTAGCTACTTGGCGCAGCTTAATGCGGAACAGACTTTACAGCAGGCAACGATCAATCTGATACAGGCTCTTGCCAATCGCTTCGCCGACACAACGGCGCTGTTTCAGGCGCTGGGCGGCGGCTGGTGGAATAGGTCCGATGTACCTACCGGGGTCGGCCGATAAAATCGGTTGGTGCTGTCGTTTCTTTTTTAAAAAAACAGTCTGGCCACAGGCACCCTGGGAAGAAGCGGTCATAGAGATGATTAAGTATAAATTCAGGCCCTGCTGATGGGCGGCTTGGTCGCTTCTTTGGGAGTTTTACTGGCTTCCTTGGCCCATGGGATTGACAGTCAAGTCCAAAGGCCACTGGCCATTGTGGTGGTTAATGGCACGTTGATCGGGACGATCATGATGCTTCTGTTCCTTCCTTTGCTGTTAACATTTGTTCAAATAGAATAATAGTTTAAGTAATCAGTATCCCCCGTGTTCAGGCCAATATTCATCCCAAGACAGTAACTGAGCGAATTCACCGAGACCGACAAAAGTAAACGCATTAAATGATATTACATAAACGTTTTATTTTATTCGGGCTCCAAGAGCGTGCGGTCTTTTGAACAGTATTCCAGATCATATCAAGATTATCA
>JBEKPQ010000049.1:0-26094 GCA_049520575.1 Thermodesulfobacteriota bacterium
TTTAATAAACGAAAAAGCCGCCCAAACGGCACTGTCAGAGGCCGAGACCTTTTTAAAAGAACTCCGCAAGAAGAAGGACATTCAGTTGATCGCCAGGGAAAGGAATCGAAAGCTGGAAGAGACGGGTTTTTTCTCCCGGGCAAAGAAGCGTCCTTCATGGGCGGATACTCCCGAAGTCCAGGAGGTGTTGTTTTCCATAGGGCCTTCCAGTCCGATCATTGAAAAACCTTTTAAATTAGGGGCTGATTATGGAATCGTTGTTTTTAAAGAATCCCGGCCGGCCTCTATGGAAGATTTTAAAAAAGATGAGGAACGTTTTTCCCAAGCCCTCCAACAACAAAAAAAAGCGGTCATCTTCGAACAATGGAGCCGCTGGCTGCGGGATAAGGCCAAGGTAAGCATTAACCAGGATCTTTTGTAAAAAAAGACAAGTGGCAAGTGACGGGTGATGGGTGACAGGAAAAAGCGTGAAGAAGCCAAAAGTGTTTCCCCAAAGACTTATCGAACTCACAACTTATTTAAGACCCGATGATGCAGTAATGCGATATTTCAATAGGCTATTATTTCATTACCTTTGTCTTCCAGTATTCCATTACTCCATTCATCCAATTTTCTATGACACCAATATTCCCTATGTTCCCTACCGGGTCATTTCAATAAATCCCATTGATGGATAATTCCAATCATGAATATCCTCCAAAGGGCTCGAAAGAACATCGTTCTTAAATTCATCTCGGAAGCCCTGATTCGATCCCTGGCTTTTCTTTTTGTCATTGTGGCCGCTCGTTATTTAGGAGATCGGGATTTCGGGCAGTATTCCCTGGCTTATTTTTTCGCCGGATTGCTGACGATCTTTTCCGATTTAGGATTGAACACGGTCCTGATCCGCGACGTTTCCCGAAATCATCTTCTCCTGGGCCGCTATGCTGGAAACATTCTTTCTATTAAGCTCATATTTTCTCTTGCCTCACTCATCCTAAGTCCGGTTATCCTTTTTCTGCTGGGTTATTCGTCGGATCTGATCTTTATGATCCTCCTCAGCCAAATCTATTTACAATTTAATTACCTGTTAGACTTTTTCGTCGCCCTTACCAACAGTCTGGAAAAGATGGAATATGAGCTGGTGATCAAGGGATTGTATAAAGGCTTGGTCGTGGCCATTCCGATCATTTTTCTCTGGCTGGGGTACGGCTTGTGGGGATTTTTGTTGACCCTTGTCGGCGCCTACGGTATCAGTTGCTTTTTGTCCGGATGGATCACCTGGAAAAAGATCACTCCCCTCGTACTCCATCATGAAACGGATTTGTGGAAACAAATCCTTCGTTCAGCCTGGCCTATCGGGTTGTCAAGTCTTTTTATGATCGTTTATGCTAGAATTGATATGGTCATGCTGTCCTTGTTCGGGTTCTCCCCGTCTGAAATAGGGTGGTATTCCATCCCGGTAAAGATCCTTGAAATATTTTCCTTATTTCCCTTTTTAATTATGGCCGGCCTGTTTCCCATTTTTTCTGTTTTGACTTTTAAAGATCGGGAAGCTTTTAAAAGGAGTTATCAAAAAGCCCTGATTTATCTTACTATGGTCTCTATCCCTTTGGTTCTGACCACCTTCTTCTTGTCCGATTCCTTAGTGCTTTTCTTCTTCGGCCCAACCTTTGCCAATTCGACCCCATCCTTGAAAATCCTGATTTTGGCCGTACCGTTTATTTTTATTAATTATGTTTTAATCAACACCTTGATTGTCCTCAATCAGGGAAAAATAATTACCTGGGGAAGTGGGGTGGCCCTAATTTTTAACGTAGTCATCAATGTCATCGTTTTGCCCGGATATGGATATCTGGGGGCCAGTTGGACCACAGTAGCCACTGAGATATTACTCTCGATTTGCTTCTTGGGATTCCTGCAACATTTCTTTCTGCACCTTCCCCTGATGGGGTTTACTCTGAAGCTGGGAGTAAGCGGAGGATTGATGGGCCTTTCCCTTTGGGGGCTGAAGAGCTGTCCATCGGCTGTGGTCTGGATCACAGCTTTTATGGCTTATGGATTAGGGCTTGTTTTCTTTCGTCTGGTTACTCGGGAGGACTGGCGGTTTTTGAAACAAATCATGACTCAGCCCCTGGCAAAGCCAGGGGCCGAACCGGGAGTTGAATCTTGATGAAATTTTTAGTAAAGATAGGGAAGCTCAAAAAGGGACCTAAGAGTTCTTAGTTATGAAAATCGCCATAGATGTTCGAACCGTTCTACCCAATCGATCAGGAGTGGGGAACTATGTCCTCCACCTCGTCCAAAACTTGAGGCAGGTCGACCCGGAACCCATTTATTATTTCCTGGCCCAGAAGAAAAATCTTTTCCTGCTGGGGAATCTGGCTAGGGAACAAAACCCACTGCTGACCATATTTTCTCATGAGAATCATCCCCTGAGTGACTTTTGGGAACATTTTATTTTGCCCATCCGGTTGAAGAAAATGGGGATTAATGTTTTTCATGGCCCTGCTTCCCTGATACCTTTCAGAAAGGATCATTACGGTTTGATCGTGACTATCCATGATTTGGTGGCTTTCCTCTTCCCGGAAACTATTCCTCTGAAATACGGGGCCTATATGCGCTACCTGCTGAGACAGGCGGTTAAGAAGGCCGATAAGATTATCGCCGTATCTCATCACACCAAAAAGGATTTAATACGAATCTTAAAAGTGTCTTCAGAAAAAATTGTGGTTATTCATGAGGCTCCTTCTCCGATTTTTTTCCCCTATGACAAGAAGGAGGCTCAAGCCAGGCTTAAACAACAATATGGGATTACCAAAAAATTTATTTATCATCTGGGCAATATTGAGCCTCGAAAAAATTTGATCGTTTTATTAGAAGCCTTCACTCGGGTCTGTCAAGATCTGGGCAATGAATATCAATTAGTGGTGAGCGGTCAAAAAGGATGGTTGACTCGTTCTTTAAGCCATTTTTTAAAAAATTATCCTGCGCAGGATCAAGTTCTTTTCACCGGATATGTCCCTATGGAACACATTCCCATGTTTATGAACAGCGCTGAGCTCTTTGTTTTTCCTTCTCTTTATGAAGGATTCGGTCTGCCGGTCCTGGAGGCCATGAGTTGCGGTACGCCGATCATCTCTTCCAATCGCTCTTCCATCCCGGAAATTGTGGGCTCAGCCGGTATTCTGGTCGACCCGACCGATACCCAGGAACTGGCTGATCGTATCATCGGGTTGTTAAGAAACCCGGAAGAAAAAATGCGATTGAGCCAGTTGGGCAAAGAACAGTCCGCTCGATTTTCTTGGTATGAAGCCGCACGAAAAACCCTCGACGTTTATCGATCGGTGAACAAACATGAAAATCCTTTTTGATGCCAGAGTCCTTGGAAAGGACATGCATGGGATTGCCCGGTATTGCCTGAATCTGCTTCACCAGCTGTTCGCCAAGGACAGGGGCGACGAATACCTGATCCTGATCAGCCAACCCAAGATTCAAGAATGGTTCACCCCTGTGGTTCCGGTACGCTGGCTTTCGACTTCGATTCCCCTATATGGTTTGCAAGAACAGATCATGATTCCCATTCATCTCCGAAGAGAAGCCTTTGATCTTTTCCATTCGCCCACCTTTACCATCCCTTTGCTCTTTTCGCCTAAGGGGATCATGACCATTCATGATCTGATTCCCATGCTTTTCCCAAAAGATTATGGCCTCGGCCATCGGCTTTTTTTTCGGTTTGTTGTGCGCAGGGCCGTGACTCGTTGTCAAAAGGTTTTTACCGTTTCAGAACGATCAAGGAACGATATCATCACCCTTCTCCAGGGAAGGGAAGATCGGCTAGTGATTACCCCCAACGGCTTGGACCCTCATTGGAGGCCAAAACCTGAGGATCTGGAATGGAATCGTCGTTATCATCTGGATCAGGGCTATCTTGTTTTTGTCGGCAATCCAAAACCCCATAAAAATTTCTCCCGGGTACTTTCTGCCTTTAACTTATTGATTAAAGATAACTCCTATCCCGGAAAATTAGTCGCTATTGGAATCCCGCCCGAGAACCTATCCGCCGACTTAAAGGATCGGGTTTTATTCCTGCCCCAATGTAACGACCAGGATTTGAGCCTGTTTTACTCAGGGGCCGACCTGTTAGTGGCCCCGTCGCTTTATGAGGGATTCGGTCTTCCGGTCTTGGAAGCCATGGCCTGTGGCTGCCCGGTCCTGATTGGAAATCAGGGGGCCTTGCCGGAAATTGCCGGTGAGGCAGGTTTTCAGGTGAATCCTTATGATATCCATGCTATAAAGGGAGGGATTCAGGAAATCCTTCTTCATCAAGATCTTAGACAAGACTTAAGGGAACGGGGATTAAAACAGGCCAAGCAATATTCTTGGGAAAAAACAGCGCGAATCGTTTTAGGAACCTATGATTCCTTAAGAGGAATTTACAAACATCAAACACCGAACAACAAATAACGAACTTCGAATATTGAAATTCAGACAAGAACTTTAAACTCCAGATATCGAACTCCGAACCTTAAAACTTGAACTTTCGACCTTTAACCGTTAACCTTAAACCCATGAGTTTTTAACGGGCTAATGACAAACGAGATTTTGGAAAAACAGAAAAGAATAGGCTCATTGAAGGTGGCTCTGGTCCATGACTGGTTGACCGGCATGCGAGGAGGAGAGAAGTGCCTGGAGATCTTTTGCGAGATTTTCCCTCAAGCCGACCTCTATACGCTCCTCCATGTCAAGGGATCCGTTTCTCCGACGATTGAAAAGCATCGGATCCTGACCACCTGGGCCCAGCACCTTCCAGGGGTTGAAAAAAAATATCGGCATTATCTTCCCCTTTTTCCATTAGCCGTTCGGAGTATGAATTTAAAGGGGTATGACCTGGTTCTGTCCAGCAGTCATTGTGTGGCTAAAGGCGTCCGTGTCTATCCGCCCACTCTCCATATATCCTATATTTTTACTCCCGTACGATATGTCTGGGATATGTACGATATTTATTTCGGTAAGGAATCCTCGACGGGATTATTGGTTAGGGTGGTGATGCCGTTCGTGGCCGCGATACTCCGGCATTGGGATGTACGTACCAGTCAGCAGGTGGACTATCTCCTGGCTGATTCTGAAAATGTTCGCCGGCGAATTTTAAAATATTACCATCGGGAGGCCGAAGTCATTCCGGTTCCTGTGGACACGAAACATTTTGACTTGTCTTTTCAGCCCCGGGACTATTATTTGATGGTTACGGCTTTAGCACCATATAAACGCATTGATCTGGCTGTTCGGGCTTTTAATCGAAGCCAAAAGCCCTTAATCATTGTCGGTACCGGGC
Organism: Thermodesulfobacteriota bacterium; assembly: GCA_049520575.1. Lineage (GTDB taxonomy): Bacteria > Desulfobacterota > RBG-13-43-22 > RBG-13-43-22 > RBG-13-43-22 > RBG-13-43-22. Next base: position 5,315 of record JBEKPQ010000049.1, read on the forward strand.
CATTGATGGAATCCTTGCAAAAGGAATCCGGCAAAAACATTATCTGGTTAGGGTGGCAGTCGAATGAAAATCTAAAAAAACTTTATGGAGAATGCCTGGCCTTGATTTTCCCCGGTGAAGAAGATGCCGGGATCACGCCGTTGGAGGCCCAGGCCTCCGGCCGGCCGGTGGTGGCTTTCGGCCGTGGAGGGGCTTTGGAAACGGTTGTTCCCCTTGAGGAATATCTTGAAGGACGGAGGGATTTTTTCAGCGGGATCTTTTTCCGGGAACAGATGGAAACCGCTCTGCTGGAAGCAGTGGAGAGGCTTGAACAGCACGCTCATCTTTTGAACCCGGAAAAGATCAGGAACCATTCTCTTCAATTCGACAGAGAAATTTTTAAAGAACGAATGATCCGGACCATCGTTGAAAAATTGAAATTAGTTAGGTGAATAGGCTGAAGACTGAAGGCTGAAGGAAAGGCAGATCAAAGAAAAAAGTCTTCACTCGGAGACAATAAGATTGAAACAGAGGTTAGGATAACCAAAGAAGTAGACAATAGTCAAGGACCAGAAAATCTGGTTTTTGTATTATCACTGCCCAGTTTGTTTTTCCTTCAGTCTTCAGCCTTCAGTCTATCCTCCTGAGTAGGGATGGAAACTTTGGGTAAAATTAAATGATTCATCTCACTGGAAGGCATCAATGAAGAAACGTGCTCTGATAACCGGAATAACAGGTCAGGATGGAAGTTATTTGACCGAATTTTTACTTGCAAAGGGATATGAGGTCCACGGCATTGTCCGCAGAATGGCCCTGGAAGACCCTCTTCATCGTCTTTGGCGGCTCCGTCATATCCTGGACAAGGTTACCCTTCATGCCGGTTCCATGGAAAGTTACCCCAGTATCTTCAATGTGATCGAAACGATTGAGCCGGACGAATGTTATCATTTGGCAGCCCAGAGCTTTGTCAGTTATTCCTTTGAAGATGAATTTTCGACTATCAGCACTAACATCAACGGGACTCATTATTTACTCTCATCCATAAAACGAAAGGCCCCCCATTGCCGCTTTTATTTCGCCGCATCCAGCGAGACTTTCGGAAAGGTCAAAGAGACCCCGCAGGATGAAAATACGCCTTTTCATCCTCGTTCTCCCTATGGGATTTCCAAAGTGGCCGGCTTTGAACTGACCCGGAATTACCGGGAAGCTTACGGCTTACATGCTTCCTGCGGCATTTTATTTAATCATGAATCTCCCCGCCGGGGTCATGAATTTGTCACCCGTAAAATAACCTCTCAGGCTGCTTTAATTAAATTAGGTAAAGAGAAAAAAATCAAACTGGGGAATATTCAGGCCAAACGAGATTGGGGACATGCCCGGGATTATGTACGAGCCATGTGGATGATGCTTCAACAGAGGAAGCCGGATGACTATGTCATTGCCACCGGGAAATGCCACACCGTAGAAAACTTTCTAAAAAAGTCCTTCTCTTTGCTGGAATTGGATTATCGGGACTATTTGGATATCGACAAAACCCTTTATCGTCCCTCGGAAGTCATGGTCCTGATGGGTAATTATTCCAAGGCAAAGAGAGTCCTTGGTTGGAAGCCGACCATCACCTTTGAGGAGTTGATCCGGGAAATGGTTGAAAGCGACATGGCCTTATACTCATAAACGTATTGGAAATACTTAGACAGTTAGACTGAAGGCCAAGGGTCATACCCGTCTTCTACCTTCAACCTTCAGCCTAATTACCTGATTAGTTAAGGGAATCGCCTTTCAGGATTTTGATCTTTCCAAAGATCAGGCCGCAGTTATGAAAATGCTCAAGCGGACGGTGCAAAAACGGGTGCCGTTTGTCCAGAAAGGTGAACGTTTGGTCGTCCAATTTATTTCCGGAGAGATTGAAAAAGTAATTGACTTATAGAACGGAGGCATTATAAATAAACTCACCCCATACGGCCTCAAATTGGTATTAACAAAAGGCGGAGAAAAATTTCGCTTTCAACCGGGTCGGGAGTGATGACTGATTAGACCTAAGGTATGAGTCTTGAGATCAATATAGACTTCATACTTCTTATCCTCTGATTTCTGATCCCTCTCGAACTTGTTACAATTTCTAATTCATTCCTTTATTTAAAGGGGGTTAGCCCTTTGAATATCTTCAACTTTTTTTCATTTGCCCAAAACGGGAAAAAAGCAAATTTAGAGGCCGTCCTTAAAGAACGGAAACTCTCCGAGGAAACCTTACGGCAATCCGAAGAACGCTATCGCTCCATCCTGACCAGCATGGAAGACGGGTATTTTGAAGTCGATCTTGCCGGCACCATGCTTTTCAGCAATGAAGCCAATAAACGTATTTTCGGCTATGCTCCGGGAGAGCAGATAACAATGAATTATCGGGAATATACTGATCCGGAAAATGCAAAAATAGTATTTGAAATCTTTAACATGGTTTACCGAACCGGTGTGCCTTACAAAGGATTTGAGTGGGAAGTAATTAATAGAAATGGGGCAAAAGTTTATGTAGAGACCTCGGTCTCCTTAATCCTGGATTCCAATCATCAAAAAATCGGCTTTCGAGGGATTCTCCGGGACATCTCCCGCCAGAAGCAGGCCGAGGCGGCGTTACGACGCTCCGAAGAGAGGTATCGGACCATCCTGGACAGCATCGAAGACGGGTATTTTGAGGTGGATATTGCAGGTAATATGATCTTCTGCAATAATGCCCAATGCCGTATTATCGGTTATCCCATGAATGAATTGAGCGGTATGAATAACCGGCAATATATGGACGTGGAAAGCGCCAACAAGGTCTATGAGACTTTTAACCGGGTTTACTTTACCGGTTTGCCGGAAAAAGGATTTGACTGGGAGCTGATTAGAAAGGATGGATCAAAGATTTGTGTTGAGACTTCCGTTTCCTTAATTCTGGACCCCAATCAGCAAAAGATGGGTTTCCGAGGGATTCTAAGGGATGTCACCCGCCAGAAGCAGGCTGAAGAGGCGTTAAAAGCCATGTCCTTGGTGGATGACCTGACCGGGATTAATAACCGCAGAGGATTTTTAACCCTGGCCGAGCAGGAATTAAAAATTGCCAATCGTATGGAAAGAGGGACCTTTTTACTTTTTGCCGACCTGGACGATTTGAAGGGAATCAATGATACCTTAGGACATTTGGAAGGGGATCAAGCCTTGAAGGATATTGCCCATATTTTAAAGGAGACCTTTCGCGATCCGGATATCCTAGCCCGGATCGGGGGGGATGAATTTGTGATCCTGGCCATAGAGGGGGCCTCAGAAGCCGGTCCCGAATTACTCGTGGAGAGGCTGCGAAAGAATCTTGAACTTTCCAATAAAGAATCAAGCCGTCCTTATAATTTGTCACTAAGCATGGGTGCTGCCGGATATGACCCGGAGCACCCGGTTTCCATTGAGACACTTTTGCTCGAAGCCGATAGGAATATGTATGAAGAAAAACATGGGAAAAGGAAAAGCACCCAATTGAGGATAGAATTCTAATCCGAATTATTAACAGGTTGCTGAAAAAGGCCCATCTACTGTGTTGCCCTTATCCCTCGTCATTGCGACGTACTTCTGTGTACGTCTCATTCCCCTGGATTGCGGGCGCCTTGTATCTAGACCTTTTTGAGCAACCTGGGAAAAGAGTTTTTATTCATCCTGTTAAATTTTAAAGCGCCGCAAACGCAGGGAATTACTAACTACGGAAACCGAACTGAAGGCCATAGCCGCCGAAGCGAGGATCGGATTGAGCAATATCCCCCAAAAAGGATAGAGGATTCCGGCGGCAATGGGAATACCCAGAACATTGTAAAAAAAAGCCCAGAAGAGATTCTGACGAATGGTCAGAATGGTCCTTTTGGACAACTTGATGGCCGTTACAATGGCTCGCAGATCATCCCGGATCAAGGTAATGTCTGAGGCCTCCATGGCCACGTCAGTACCCGTACCGATGGCGATGCCCACATCAGCCTGGGCCAGGGCCGGGGCATCGTTGATGCCGTCTCCCACCATAGCCACCTTTTCCCCTTCTTCTTGAAGTTTTTTGATTTGCTCGGTCTTGTCTTGAGGAAGGACTTCGGCCAGGACTCGGTCGAGATGGAGTTGTTGGCCGATAGCCCGGGCAGTTTGTTGATTGTCACCGGTGAGCATAACCACGTCCAGTCCCATTTTTTTAAGCTCAGACAGCGCCTCAGTTGAATGATCCTTAAGGGTATCGGCCAAAGCTATTAAACCTGTAATTTTTCCGGTCTTAGTTAAATACATGATGGTTTTTCCCTGTTCGGCCAGGGCATCGGCCGAGACCTGAACGGGCGTCAAATCCAGACCCCGTGATTCCATCAGGCGTTTGTTGCCGATCAGGATTTCCTGCCCTCCCCATTGCGCTGTAACTCCTTGTCCGGAAAGGGCCTCGAAGTGATTCACACTCATCAATGCCAATCCTTCTTCTTTGGCCTTTCGCACAATGGCTTCTCCAAGGGGATGTTCGGAATTTCTTTCCACCGAGGCGGCTAAGGTCAGAATGTCCTTGATCTCGATTCCTTCCATAGGGACGATATCGGTTACGGCCAACTCGCCTTTGGTCAATGTTCCGGTCTTATCAAAGACCATAGTAGTCAATTGGTGGATCGATTCCAGGGTTTCTCCGCCTTTGATCAGGATGCCGTTTTCCGCCCCTTTGCCGGTTCCTACCATAATGGCTGTCGGGGTGGCCAGACCCAGGGCACAGGGACAGGCAATGATCATGACGGCCACAAAATTGAGTAAGGCGTAGGTCAGGGTGGGGGGAGGACCCCAAAAATACCAGATGATAAAGGTCAGCAGGGCAATCCCCATAACTATGGGGACGAAAACACCGGCCACCTGGTCGGCCAGCCGCTGGATTGGTGCCTTGCTGCCCTGGGCCTGTTCAACCAGGCGGATGATCTGAGCCAGGGCCGTTTCTTCACCGACCCGGGTGGCTTTGAAAACAAAACTGCCGTTTTTGTTCAAGGTGGCTCCGATCACCTCGTCGCCCGGATTTTTGTCCACCGGCAGGCTTTCCCCGGTCAGCATGGATTCATCCACGGCCGAGTGGCCTTCCTGGATTTGGCCGTCAACCGGGATTTTCTCCCCCGGCCGAACCAAAACGAGATCTCCCTTTTGCACCTCCTCCACGGGGATATCCTTTTCTTGTTTATCCCGTACGACCCGGGCCGTCTTCGGTGCCAGTCCTATCAACTTACGAATGGCCTCGGAAGTCTGCCCTTTGGCCCGGGCTTCGAGCAACCGCCCCAAGAGGATCAAGGCGATGATCATGGCCGCACTGTCGAAATAAATTTCGGGCTTCAGGCCGCTTTGATGGAAGAAGGAGGGGAAAAAGGTGGCCACAGAAGAATAGCCATAGGCGGATAAAGTTCCTACGGCGATCAGGGTGTTCATATCGGCCGTACCGTGTCGGGCTGCACTCCAGGCCCCGGTCAGAAACTGCCTGCCGGCCCAGAATTGCACCGGTGTGGCCAGAATAAAGAGGATATAGAACAGGATGTGATGAGGAACATTCCTCAGATAAGGGATATAATGGGGCATGGACAAGGTCATGATCAGAACGCCCAGGATGACACTGAAGATAAATTTCTTTTTAAGCAGGTTTAGTTCCTTTTTGCGTTCCTCTCTTTCCCGGTCCCTAAGTTCGACCCGGGCCAGGCCGCGGAACTGATATCCGGCTTCCTCAATAGCCTGACGAAATTTTTCCAGATCGACTTTCTTCGGATCATAGGTCACCTGGGCCTTTTCGGTGGCGAAGTTGACGGCCGCTTTTTCCACCCCTTCCAAATCCCCCAGGGCCTTTTCGACCCGCATCACGCAGGCGGCACAACTCATCCCGCCTACGGACAAGGAGGTCTGTTCCAAGTCTTTATTGGCTGCTTCAGATTCCATAACCATAAACCCAATGATTGTTATGATTTAGTTTCTTTTTTCATATGATAATCAGCCTTAAAACATTGTCAAATTTAAAATCGATTCCAAAATCAGCAAGCGGAGGAAAATTATTGACTTTTAGCCAGTGAACAGGTAGGGAATTAAAACGAACCCAATGGTCTTGTTGGTAATCCTTTTAAAAAGGAGTTCCAATGAAAAAACAATAAACCCCATTTTTCTCAGGAGAAAGGTGGGGTTTTTGTTGTAGTATGGAGAAACTGGCCCTCAGGGTTAGTTAAGCTTACTGTCTATTCAATTTAATTTCACCATGGACGCCATTTTTGCCAATCTGGTCATGCTTTTTCATTTCGCTTACGTATTCTACATTATCCTGGGATTCGTCTATATCTGGCTGGGCTTTTTTCTTAAGTGGAAATCTATTTATAATCCGCTCTTTCGCTGGACCCATTTGGCGGCTATGGGGATTGTGATTTTGGAGACTGTTTTTGGCATTTTCTGTCCGTTAACAGAATGGGAGGCTAAGCTGCGCCGAGGAGCCGGTCAGTCATTTCTTTATCCCCAGGGTTTTATTCCCCATTGGGTGCACAAGTTTTTGTATTACGACTGGCCTGATTGGATGTTTACAGTCATTTACATCGCTTTTTTTATTGGAATGTGCCTATCGTTTATTTTCATTCCTCCCAAAAAACCTGATCGGTGAAGAAGTCTTCAAAAAATCCTTGTCAATGGGCAACATGCCGGGTAACGCCGGGATCAGCGAGAGGCCGTAGATCTGACCGATTCGCTGCATGGTTACGCAATGATCTCGTTCAGTCCTTCAATGACCTGAATCAATTCTTCCTGAGAAGTCTTGCCAATAAGCTTTCCGATTCTTTCAATGGAGAGAGTTCGGATTTGACTGATCTTAGCCCATGATTGTTTTGGTAGGTTGCCCGATTTCAGTTCAAGTGTCAGAGGGAATCCGGCTTTCTGTGACTGGCTCGTGATAGCGACGGCTATGACAGTCCCAGATCGCTCGTTAAAGATGTCATGACTGAGGATCAATACTGGGCGGAGACCAGCCTGCTCTCGACCTCGGGTGGGGTTTAGGTCCGCCCATCGAATCTCGCCTCTTAAAATTCCGGCCATTGGTTCACATCCTCGGTCATTCCTTCCTCAGCCATGGCCTTTTCAGCTACCCGGTCGAGTTTGGAACATTCAATCGACAGTCGGCTTCGTTTGAGTCGCAGTAATTTCTCGCTAACCGCTTCTCGGATGGCCTGGCTGCGGTTTTGAAAAACGTGCCTCTTGACCAGTCGATCCAATTCGCTAATGAATTCCTCATCAAGTGTAATGGCTATCTTTTCTTTACCCATCTCTTTGCCCTCCTGGTAATAGGATGACATTATATCATACCGTCAACCATGCAAGCAATCACCATTTTTGTTCCGTGCGTAACGAAGAAATCAGCCGAAGCATAGCGATCGGCTGGATTGACTGGTTATAATTCTTATTTGTATCGGTTTTTTCATTGCGGTGTCACGTCTTCAATATCTTGTGATTTATGCTTGTCCAGCGGAACGTGTACAATCCCCGCTTTGTTCGGCGAAAAATCGATTCTCTTCAGGTCCACCATTCTCACTTTACGATTGTGCTGCGTGTGATAATAATAGACGAGATTCTTAGTATCTGCGGCGCTTGTCCAGATCGTCGAGCTGCGCATTCCCTTCAATCGTTCCTGTTGGGCAGATCCTTCAGCGGAACCCAGGGGAAGGTTGAAGCTATCCAAGATGCGGAATACCTCGTAGAGGGTTTCCGGTCCATCCGGCGTCTTGCGGGCCAGCTGGGAGTAGTACACGGCGCGAATAAACCGTGAAGGCGGGGTATAATCACCGGGAATGCCAAGAAGGCCGCTCCCTGCGCCAAGAGGAGCAAAGCTGACGCCTTCTATCGTCTTCGGAGGAAAAGGATTGGCCGACAAATTGACGTAATTGCGAAGGTTCGTCATATGCCAATCAAAACTTGGCGCATTTGTCATCACGCGAAGCGGATTGTCAAATATTTTTAGCTCACCCTTCAAGTACTCTACCACAATGGTTTTCCCGGTCTGATCGGTTACCATGAGGTGCAAGGGTGGTGTAATGCCGCCAAGAAGGGGTTCTGGAATTGCAAGAACACGAACCTTTTTCAGACCTTCACGCACTTCTTCCACCGTTGCGAATTGGGTGAGCACATATTTGGCCCAACCATTTGGCCCCATCGATATGTTGGCCTTAGCCGGCTCGTAAGGCGCATAATCGGCAAAACCAGGGTGATAAAGAGCAGCGACGTACAGCCCCTTTTCATTTATTCCGTCAGCAAGGGTGTCTTTTTCCATCATATCCAACCCGACCACGCCATACCGTGTGTGCCAAGTGAACCCTTTTTTACCGTCAGGCGTTTCAGAAACGTACTCGTGCCCTTGAGGAACGATTGTCACGCGGGAATTGAGGTCGAACGTTCCCCATTCCATTGTCCGGCCGCAAACGACTGCACCATCCTCGGCCTTCAAGCAGATAGTTGTGCATGCGAACACGCCCCCCGGAATGAAAAGAGAAATGCCAAGTGCTGCGATTATGAACCCGATGAGTATTTGTTTAATTTTGAGCATATTTTGTTCCTTTTTTTAATATTCCTCTAATTTGTTTTTCATATTTCATTCTTCCTATTTTATAACAATGAGTTCAGCGGCTTGGCCTCTGGAACGATTTGTTGTGCACCAGTCTGTTTTTAACGGGCGCTGACCCTATTTTCCATTCTTCTGTTCATCAAACATCTGATGAAAGTGGCTCATGTGATGGCACCTCTAAGAATCCACACGCTGTAATTGTTTTCGCACTGTATTAACACAGGATTCGATATTAGCATTAATTTGATCTTCAGTAAATCTCAGGACATGCCAGCCATGGCGCCTAAGATAGTTATCACGTTTTTTATCCCGTTTAATGACTTCTTGAAGCGTATGCCAATATGTGCCATCACATTCGATAGCCAATTTTATATCATTTATAGCGAAATCGAGAGTGTATGGACCAAAGGGAAATTGAGGATACACAGTAATGCAAGCATCGTGTAAGGCTGCAGCCATTTTGCGCTCAATATAGCTCTCAGTTTTTCCAATGCCAACTGTACGACAAGTGCGAGAGCAGTATTTGTGAGTTTTAGCGAATTTACTGCGTATAATGATCGTTTTACCGCAAACTTCACAAATCAAAGGTGACCGACGTTCAAAAGATTTATCTGCACATAATTTTGAACAAAACACCTGCTGCCTTGAGGAGAGGAATGAAAAACTCTTCCCACATGTTGGACAAATTGTTTTAGTATAGTCGGCACGAGGTCCACGAATTTTATCCCCATGTTCAGATCTAGAGCACTTCGTAGAACAGTATAATTTCTTACTAGCTGGCCGCGCATTGAATGTAATACCGCAATGCACACACATACGACCCTCTTGTTTAAAAAGTTCTTTGGCGTGACCTATAGATTGACACTTTCTGGAACAAAATCTAGCTTTCAATCGGTAAGGCTCTACTTTGAAAATAATGCCACAAGTTTCACATGTTAAATTAATTAGTTGTCTAATTCCGTTTTTACTTCCTTTAGGTCTACCCATAGGATCTTAGTCGCCTAACAACGAGTTCACAGGGGGGCGGGCGCCCATTCCCGCTGATCCGATGGAACGATTCGTTGGGCGCCGTTCTTCACGTTGTTGCTTGTCTTGCGTCAAGACTTGTCCCTAACCTTACGATCCCGTTTCCTTTTCAAGTCTGCCAATGCCCAGGCTGTGAACGCTAAGAGAGATATTGCCTTGGAGCTGTTGATTAGGTTTCCGTAAGAAACGGATTCGCCATGAAGAACTGCGTGCCGATTCAGTATACCCTCCTGCCCTGCTCGTTCACGAGGATTGAAAGTAATCGGAAAGACTTCTGTAAGGGGGTACAATAACGCCCCGACAAAGTCGTCAACATCAAAGGCCGCGATTGCCTCAAAAACCTTCCTTTTGGAATAGAGTTGGACGCCGGTCATTTCAAGGCAAATGCCGTCTGCCTGGGCCAAGAAAATTGGAACGGACAAATCGTATTCCCCGCCCTTATGTGCTTTGAAAGCCGCGACGAGGATTTGGGCTCGGGATGGAAATTGGTCACAAAGTCGGTCCCGTATTACTTCACTGCGCTGGTCAAAGTAAGAGGAAAGCTGAATGTCTAACGCGCCGACTTGCCCTTCTTCAACTAGCCGAACAAAACTGAGAATTATTGGCAGATCCATTTCTGAATCCACGTACCAGCCATGTGTTGCGAGAGCAGCGAGTGCCTGCCGCGTACGTTCAGGCAAGGCTTGAACAATCCGAGCGATCTCTTCGAAGATTGGTCCAATATTCTTCTGTAACTCGCGAAATAGATCCACGGCTGGCTGAATTGAGGCAGCGGCTTGTTTCATTTTTTCTTGGAAGATCGATATTCCATCGGCAATCACCCTTGTTGAAACAGCCATCGCCGTTTGAAATGACTTGAGAGCTTCACCTATGTTCTTTTCTTCCACTAAGGCCCCTTTTGTATTGCCCAACAAGTTATTCTAAAGTTTTTCTCGACTACATTTTAAAGTCTAAATTGGGGAAGGCAACCCTGATCATTATTATGTTTGAGACGACTTCTGATTTCCCCAACCCATTAGATACTTTGTAACCTATTATAAATGATAAATATTATCTTAACAAATAATTTTTATCGCCTAATATTTAAGCGATGTATATCCATCAAATTGACATGATATACAGAAATAGGAGGATTCTTCATGCTGGCCACGCCTCCGTATTTTAGATTCAAAACCCTTACGGTGAAGAGTGTCACGATTAAAGAGGCCAAAAGTCCGCTGGGTTTTTACTCAGTTTCCCAGTTGCGGATTGCGGATAGCACTTCTTCCGGGGTTTGAGCAGATTTAAATTTTTGCAGAAGGGATCTGTTTAGAGCGGCACGGCTGGCCAGACCCAGGATTTTGACCTGGGTATCCGGAGTATCGGCGGGAGAAAGGATTAAAAACACTATTTCAATAGGTTTATCGGCAGTTATATCCGAAACGCCTTTTCTGGGGAATCCCAGGGCGACTATCGGAGAAGAGAGGCCCTTTATCCTGGCATGGGGAAAGGCCGCCCCTTCGTTAAAAAAGGTCGATCCCTGTTCTTCCCGCTTCAAAACCTCTTTCAATACGATCTCCGGATCGCCAATCTCTTTCTGTTTAACCGCGGCTTCCACGAGTTGTTGAAGTATCATCTCTTTGGGGACCGGCTGATCCCAAATGAGAATACGTTGCGGATCAAGGAATTGATGCAACATCAACGGCTTCTGGGGGATAGGTTTGATTTCAGATGTGGGTGAGGCCGGCAAGGTCGTTTCAGGGAGGCCTTGACGATCCGTGACCGGGCCTAATTGCTCTTCACGGGTATCCAGGACGACCACTGTGACTCCCTGGGCATTTTTAATAAGATTTCCAACAATGTTTTTATTCTTTCCAAATTTTTTAAAGAAAGGTTTAGGTCCCGGTCTCCCGATCACAATGTGCCCAACCCTATATTCCTTGGCAAACCTGAGTATCGTATCCACAATATCTTCTCCCTTATAAGTAAATACCAGGGCACCTAATTGCTTGGCCAAAGTCATGGTGTCGGAGAGCAGACGCTGGGTGCGGGCCTCGATGACCGTGGCCTCCTCGGAAGGGGTTTGAACATATACGGCATACCAGTTTTGGTTCAATTTTCCGGCCAGCCGGGAGGCATAACGCAACAACTTGTCGCTATTGGGGCCGCGTGAGCTCAGGCAGACCATCACCTGGTCCGATGCGGGCGTAGCCTCCATCTCTTTGGACTCCGTTTCCCGCCTTCTTAAATCAATTTGGGAGGCGAGTTCTCGAAGGGTGAGTTCCCGGAGCTTTTCCAGATTTGAAGTCCTAAAAAAATTACTCAGCGCGGTCTGGATACGCTCTCGGGGATAGATTTTTCCTTCTTCCAATCGTTTTTGCAAATCTTCGGTGGACAAATCTACGTCGACGATCTGGTCCGCTTCGGCCAAAACCGAATCGGGAAGACGCTCCCGGACCTTGACCCCCACGGCTTTTTCCACCAGGTTATAAAGGCTTTCAAGATGTTGTACGTTCATGGTGGTGATGACATGGATCCCGGCGACCAGGATGTCCTGAACATCCTGATAGCGTTTTTGGTTCGAGCTCCCCGGAACATTGGTATGGGCCAGTTCGTCGATAAGGGCTACCTGGGGTTTGCGCGCCAGGACGGCCTCCACATCCATTTCTTCCACCGGAACGCCGCGGTATTCCTGCCGACGCCGGGGGACGACCTCCAGCCCTTCAGCCAGTTTGGCGATATCGGTCCGGTCATGGGTTTCAACAAGCCCGATAACGACGTCGATCCCATCATTTTTAAGCCGGTGACCTTCCTGTAACATCTGATAGGTTTTTCCGACCCCCGGGCAATAGCCCAGATAGACCTTCAATCGGCCGCGCTGGGCGTGACGGATCATCCTTAGAAAGGTATTAGCTCTGTCGTCGCTCATAAGGGTTTATTCGAAAATAAAGTTCAGAGTTTGGATTTCGGCGACATCCATTTTAATGCTTCGTTGGGATCACACAAAGGGCATGAGGATTTATCATTTTAATGCTCCCTTGAATTTTTTGTTTCAACAAAGCGTTCAACCTCTAATGACAGGGCAACTTGCTTGACCAATGATTCCAAAAGATTCAATTGGTCCGAGTGCCGGAAGCGGTCACGATCTATGGGCCGCAAGACCAAAACTCCCGAGGTGGAATCGGCCGCTCGAATCGGAACATAAAGGTTTTCGGATTTCGGCGAAGGCCCTGTGCCCAACCCGGCTATTTGCCCGCTATCATAGGCCCAATGGGCTATCTTGATTTCTTTGGTGACATCCTTATGAAGAACGGAAGAGGGATCACCGGCCATCACCTTAAGCCTCCCTTGCCCGTTCGACACCAAGGCCATGGCCTGGCAATCAAAAATCTCAGAGATATATTGAACGGCCACCTGGAAGATTTTTTCCATTCCTCTGGTGCCGGCGAGTTGGCGACTGAGACCATGCATGGCGGTTGCCTGCCGCTCTTGTAACCGGGCAACTTGGGCCTGTTGCCGTAACCGGTAAGCCAGGTGACTGATGACCAAGGCAACCAGAAACATCACGATAAAGGTAACGATGTACTGGGCCTCTTCCACTGTGAATGAAAAACGTGGGGGGACAAAAAAGAAATCGAAAGCCAGAACGCTTAAGAAAGAACCAAGGATAGCCGGACCCCGGCCGCAGGAAGTGGCGGTTATCATCACGCCCAGCAAATAGATCATGATGAGATTACTGAGGTGAAAGTAGGGGTACATCAAAAAACAGAGAAGGTTAGCCAATATAAAAAGCAAGAGGCCCGCTCCATAATCGGACAAATGGATCTTTTGGGGTCGAATCGTGTAGGTTGCCTCTCTTTGATCCCCCGATTCCCCGCTAAGGACATAAACATCCGTTTCCCCGCTCATTCGGACCAGTTTATCCACCGGGCTCCTCAAGAGGGATCTTTTCCAACGGCTGCTTCCTGGTTTGCCGACGACAATCTTGGTGATTTTCCGTTGCCGGGCAAAGTTGATAATTTCTGCGGCTATATGGCGGCCGGTCAAGGTAAAGGTCTCGGCCCCCAATTGCTCCGCCAAACGCAGATTATCGAAGACACGGTTGCGCGTTTCTTCCGGCAGCAGCAGCATCTTAGGGTCCTCGACAAATATGACAAACCATTTGGCCTTTAAATCGGTGGCCATTCTCCGGGCGGCGTTTATTAGTCCGGCTGAAGAGGCGGCTGGTCCCAGGCATACCAAAAGCCTTTCGGTCTGAGGTGTTAATGTGTCGTTCGCCATTAGTCTTGTCCTAGCTTGGTTGAGATTTTAGCTTAACAGGTTGCTGAAAAAGGTTCCGCTCGGCTTTGCCGAGCTCTTTTAGAGGCTTCCATTCGGAAGCCGATCCATCTCCTGCGTTGCCCTCATCCCTCGTCTCTCCCCGGCTTTCGCCGGGTGCTTATTGCGACGTACTTCTAGGTACGACTCATTCCGCCCACTCGGCTTTGCCGAGCTCCCGAAGAGGCATCCATACGGATGCCGTAGGATTTCGGGCGCCTTGTTGCCGGTCGGTCCGCTCGGTCCGCTCGACTTTGTCGAGCTTTAAAAAGGTTCCCGGTTGGGAACCGATCGTCGAGCTTTTGAAAAGGCTCCCAGTCAGGAGCCGGATGCCGACCTATATAAAAGGCCTCCACGGAGGCCGGCAGAACCTTTTTGAGCAACCTGTAAAAATGAGTTTTTCCGCATCCTGTTAATTAATATCCGTTAATTGGCCAGGTGATCCAGGGCCAGATTCTGGCCGCAACCCAATTCGAATCTAATCAGATGCCTGTTCCACCCTTCTGAGCGTAAAGGTGAAGGTGCTTCCCTGGCCTTCTTGACTTTCAACACCCACTGTCCCGCCATGGGCTTCGATGATCTCTTTAACGATGGCCAGTCCAAGACCGACCCCTGATTCCTTTTCCTGGTTGGGGACCCGAAAGAATTGTTCGAAGATCTTGGGAAGATATTGACTGGGAATCCCTTTTCCCGTATCGGCTATGGAAAAACGGACCTCTTTTTCTTCTGCCTGGGCCGAAAAGATAATCTTGCCGCCGGGCGGGGTGTATCTAAGGGCATTGGAGAGCAGATTGCCGATGACATAGTAGATTCTGGTCGAGTCGGCCCAAACTTCAGGCAAATCTCCCGGTACCTCAATACTTAAACTTACTCCCTGGTCATGGGCCGCCCTCCGGAAAGGTTCCAAAGCTTCCATCTGAATGGAATTTGGAGCAACCGCCTGAAATTCCATCTTGGTCTTTCCGGATTCAATACGGCTGATATCCAGCAAATTGTTGAGGATATTATGCAGCCGGTCGCTGTCTTCCCGGGCCGCCAAAAGAAGATCGACCTGCTTTTCTGTGAGGGGGCCCACTTTTTCTTCCAACAGGAGGTGAATGGCCATACGAATGGAAGTGAGAGGCGTTTTGAGTTGATGGGACACGGTGGAGATCATTCCTCTTTTTATCTCATCCTGCTGCCTGATCTGGGTGACGTCCTTAAGGACCAGGACGACTCCGGTGGGTTGTCTTTCACTATCCAGGATGGGCACCGCCTCCGGGCGAAAGTAGCGCTCTTCTCCTTGGATAAAATGTTGGAAAACCGTTTGATTGCCTTTGGGCTCCGTTATGCGGCCCAGCTTAAGGGCCTCCTGGACCAGGCCGTTTATCCATTCAAGGGGCAAATCCTTAATAGAAGTGTTGGGCTGCAAGCCAAAAAAATTCTTGGCCCCTTCCGTGGCCACCTCCACCTTGCCTTCCGGATCAATAACCGCCACCGCTTCCGGGAGACTGTCAAAGGCCTGTTGGGTGGCCTGCTGGATCCGAAATAACTTGGATCGGTTGGAGCGTCGAAATTCCCGGATGCCGGCCGCCATTTCATTGAAGGCTTCGGAGAGACGGCCGATTTCGTCGCGGGAACTGCTTTGAACCACTAAATCCAGATTTCCCTTCTTGATTTCATTCGCCGAATCAATGAGACGATTGATGGGACGGAGGACCCATTTACCGATAAAATAAATAAACCCCACGGCGATGAGCGTCCCCACCAATAAAAGAATATACATCCCCCTTTTGGCAGCGGCGGCATGGCGGCGCGCCCGATTATTGGCTTCACTCATATTTTGCTGATTCATTTGAAGGATTTCATCAGCTGTGTTTTTAATTGAATAGAATAAAGGAAGGAGTTGGCTGAAATATTTATGACGACGGAGGGCAATAGAAACGCTTGGATCCGTAATATCCTTAAGCATTGTTTTGTACCGGTAAAATTGTTTCTGAACAAGGGCTGCCTTTTCCTTTTCTCCTGGAAGGGTAATAGTATTCAGCTCAATCCGGAGGGCCTTTTCAAAGGCCTGGTCATTTTTACCGATCAGTTCATTGCCCTTCTGGGTGTATCCCTGAAGGGTGAATAGAACACCGCTGTCTATTCGTTCCAGGGCTTCTTTCATTTCCTGGCAGGCGATGACGCTTTGGTAATTCTCCCGGAGAATGACATCGATGGACTCTCCCAGATTACTGAGATGAACAATGCTCTGGATTCCGATAACCAGGATAATGACCAGAAGTCCTGCAAACCCGAGAGATATTTTTTGGCGAAGACCTAACATGACTGTCCCTTTTTGATTGAGGCCTTTTAAACAAAGCAAATACCAGGCCAAGTCATTTCTTGATTTAGCCTATTGTAAGACATCGATTTTTATTTGCAAGAAAGATTTGCCGCCTTACATTTCCCAAAAAACAGAATAAAAACTTATCGAGATTTGCAAGACGGCTTGAAGGAAAAGAGAGGGACAAGCAATTGGAACAAATTTTAATGTTGGGCAAGTTGTGCCTTGATAGTTGGCAATTACCAGGGATACATGACGCCCAGGGCGATGGTATGCTGATCCTTATTCTTGCCACTGTTAAAACTATTTTGGTCCGACCAGTCATAACGGTATTCGGGCCTGAGGATCAATCCTTTGGCTATCCGGAATTCCGTGGTAAAGGTGATTTCCTATCCTGTTAATACACCTGTGCCATTATGGCCTTCCGTATCGTTTGGTTAGTTCAAGATTGACTTCAAGCACATTAATGAATTTCTCGCCGGCAAGACCTTCCCATGGCGCCGAGGAGTTTTTCTGCAATATTTGCTCGATCTCTTTACGAACGATGCTCGGGTCGCGTTTCAGGTTAGCCGCCCATTTGGAGGCAACGCGTTCGAGCTGGTATTCGGCATTCTGAAGGGTGATATGAGGATCGAGCCCTGAAGCGGAAGCGGTGACCAGATCGCCGGGCATATCTTGGAGGTCGGCCTCGGGATGTTCCTGGCGCCACATATCAAAGAAAATTGATTGAATGTCTGAGCCTTCCTTGACCGGCTCGATGGTGGTTACTTCTTTTCCATCGGCACCTTTGTGGGTGACGGCTGAAAGGAACCGGCCGGGGTTTTCTTTGGAGAAGTTCTCGAGAAAGAGGACAGCCAGGTCAGGGGCCTTGGGCTTGGGGGTGCCCGGATTATCCTTAACCCATTGGGCCACCAAGGTGGGATGGGCCTTCATCCAATTCTCTACGTAGTAGTTGTTCTTTGGGTCGGCCTTGACCCAGGCCTGGGCCAGGGCATTGTGCAAGTCCGCCCACTGGGCCACGAGGTGCGGCCGGCCCTGAAATTGATCCTTTTGAAACCAGCTTTCGATGTCCGCTGCCACGAGTTGTCCGGCTTTGGGACCGCTCCGATATTTAACAATCGGCCCCAGAGTGCGGGCCACCCGGTCGCGCAGTGCGTAGTTGGAAGGCGCTAAGGACGATGAGGTCGAGGCCGAGGCATCGTAGGAGGCTGCCGATGGACGAGGCTGAAAATATTCGTCCTTGGTAAAAGGCTGGGCAATGAGTCGTGACCCCACCGGCTTGCCGTCGGGACCTTTCAACAGACTGCCATTGGCCTGGAAGGGAAAGATCGATTGTCCAATCGCCCATAAGACCAAGGGATAAAGACCGCAGCAAATGACCACCATAAATAACAACAACCAGAGGCTTTTTGAAAGATAGTGTAACATGTTTTTGTCTCCTTACATTTACAGAAAGGTCAGTTGACCAAATGCAAACCCACCATAATGAGGTCGATCAGCTTGATGCCGATAAAGGGTAAAATCAACCCACCCAGCCCCCAGACCAACATATTCCGGCGCAATAAAGCGTCAGCCCCGAGGGGCCGGAATTTGACTCCTTTGAGTGCCACTGGAATGAGCAAGGGGATGATGATGGCATTGAAGATGACTGCCGAAAGGATGGCCGAGGTGGCCGAATGGAGATGCATAATATCGATTACCTTCAACCAGGGCAAGGTACCCGCAAACAGGGATGGAATGATGGCAAAGTATTTGGCCACGTCGTTGGCGATGGAGAAGGTGGTCAGGGAGCCTCTGGTCACCAGGAGCTGCTTTCCCACTTCCACCACTTCGATCAACTTGGTGGGGTCACTGTCCAGATCAACCATGTTGGCCGCTTCTTTGGCCGCCTGGGTGCCGGCATTCATGGCCAGGGCCACATCGGCCTGGGCCAGGGCCGGGGCATCGTTCGTGCCATCGCCCATCATGGCCACCAGCTTCCCAGCCGCCTGCTCCTTCCGGATGTAAGCCAGCTTGGTCTCCGGTGTGGCCTGGGCGAGAAAGTCATCCACTCCGGCTTCTTTGGCGATGGTTGCAGCCGTTAACGGGTTGTCCCCGGTGATCATGACGGTCCGCAGCCCCATTTTTCTCAAACGCTCGAAACGCTCGTGTATGTGGGGTTTCAAAATGTCCTCCAGAACGACTAAGCCGGTGATTTGAGCGCCATCAGCCACGACCAGAGGGGTGGCGCCTTTGGAGGCCACTGAATCCACCAATCCCGCAAGGTCATCCGGCACACTGCCCTTGTTGCTCTTGACGAACTCGATGACGGCATCTGACGCCCCTTTTCGGATTCGCTGCCCTTCCGGAAGATCGATGCCGCTCATGCGGGTTTGGGCGGTAAAAGGCACGAACTGCGCTTCCGGCGGCACGACGGTTGGGAAGTCGGTTTGTTTTTCATATAAGGCAACGATGCTCTTCCCCTCGGGCGTCTCATCAGCGGCCGAGGCCAGAGCTGCCAGTCTCCCAACATCGGCCGCCGAATACTTGCCGACCGGTAAAAAGATGGTGGCATTTCGGTTCCCCACAGTGATGGTGCCGGTCTTATCCAACATCACGATATCGATATCCCCGGCCAACTCCACGGCCTTGCCGCTCTTAGCGATAATGTTGGCCTGCAGGGCCCGATCCATGCCGGCGATTCCGATAGCGGCCAGCAAGGCCCCGATAGTGGTGGGAATCAGGCAGACCAGGAGCGCAATCAGGGTCGGAGCATCCGTGCCCAGACTTTTCATGGGTTCCTGAATACCCAGGTAGCCCTGCATATATTGTTCGGCGTTCCAGGCCATGGGCCAAATCGGAATGACCACGATCAAGAAAATCAGCGTAAAGGCCGAGAGCAAAAGGGTCAAGGCGATTTCGTTCGGACTTCGCTGACGGATGGCTCCCTCGACCAGGGCGATCATCTTGTCGAGGAACGACTCGCCGGCCCCGCTGGTGATCCGAACAACGATCCGGTCGGAGAGGACCACGGTGCCTCCGGTCACGCCGGATCGGTCGCCGCCGGAGGCGCGAATGACCGGGGCCGACTCGCCGGTGATGGCCGACTCGTTGACCGTAGCGATCCCTTCAATAATTTCGCCATCGCCGGGAATTGTTTGTCCGGCTTGCACCACGACGAGATCGCCCGGTTTCAAAGCTGTTGAAGAAACTTCCTCGACGCCGCCTGCCAGATTTATCAGTCGATAGGCTTTCGTGTCATGACGAGCCTGCCTGAGTGATTGGGCCTGGGCCTTACCCCGAGCCTCGGCCAGGGCCGTAGCAAAGTTGGCAAAGAGCACGGTCAGGAACAGCCAGGCATCAAGGACGATAAAATAACCTATCGGTATCTGGCTGGCCGCCCCGCCCCAGGCCTTCTGGACAATAAACAAAAGCGTCAGCACGGCCCCGACCTCGACCACGAACATGACCGGATTTTTCCATTGAATATCCGGCCGCAGCATAACAAAAGCCTGCTTCACGGCCGCTATGGCCGGTCCCTTCTCCAGCAGTCCTCGCCGTTTAATACGACGAGACGGGCCTGGTTGCTCCGGAGTCCAAGGATTCTCCAAAACGGCTTCAGGTGTATTTTGTGCTTTATTCATGTCAAACTCCTTTGAGTATTTTAGGCATCATGCAGTCCATTATGAGGAATTTAAAAGTTTTCATATCGATGAAGGCCCTTGGTCAGCCGCCGAAAGGGATGGGTCCAAGATGTTCCGCTATCGGGCCCAGAACGGCCACCGGCAGGAAGAGCAAGGCCCCGATGATAAGGACCGTCCCCAGCAAGAGGATGCCAAAGGTCACGGTATCGGTGCGCAGAGTTCCCAGACCAAAGGGACTCGATTTTTTTGCTCCGAGGGAGGCCGCCATGGCGACAGGAGCGATAATGGGAAGATAACGACCCAAAAGCATGCACAGGCCGGCTGCGATATCCCAGGGGATGGCCGTCGGCGCCGGATTCGGATTGTTGGCGAAACCATAGACCACCCCTAATCCGTCAAAGGCCGAGCCGTTATTGGCGGTGGCCGAGGAGAACTGGTAGAGCATCTGTGAAAGACCATGGGCACCGGGATTGCTGACCGCTTGAAGTCCCCAGCTCGTGGCCGCAAAGAGGCCTGAGGGCAAGAGGATCAGAAAAGGATGGACCAGCAGGGTGACTATGGCCAGCTTTACCTCCCGGGCCCCGATTTTTTTGCCCAGATACTCGGGAGTCCTGCCCACCATCATCCCGGCTATGAAGATACCAATGATGACGTAGATCAACATGTTGATCATCCCCACTCCTTTGCCTCCATAGACGCAGTTAAGCCACATGCCGATCATGGGTGAGAGTCCGGCCATCGGGTGGAGGCTGTCGGCTTCGGCGTTCACGGCGCCGCAGGTCACGTCTGTCGTCACCGCGGCGAAGGTGGCCCCGGCCGAGGTCCCGAAACGCAGTTCTTGGCCCTCCCGGTTGCCCAGGTGCTGGTCCACCGGCAAGCCGGCGACCGCCGGCAGGGTCACTACCCGTTTTCCGCCCGGCGCCGTCGCGCTGGGGATTTGGTCGGTTCGGGTCAGGGG
>JBEKPQ010000050.1:0-25838 GCA_049520575.1 Thermodesulfobacteriota bacterium
TTCTTTGTCCAATAAGAATTTTCGGTATTTTACTGGGAAGACTGCATGATCATGAATTTGCCAGGCACAATGATTGCCTTTTTTAACAACCTCATCAGTCATTCCCTCTGCCTACCACAGTGCAATTCCCCGTAGCAAGCTACGGGGAATTGCAAGTTAAAGTTATTTTAAATCAATATTGACAGAAAATACAAGGGATAATAACAACGACAAAAGGGTTGACTATTGGTAGCCACCTATTTAAGATTGAAGGAAAATTAATAAAGGGGGGATTGTTTTGAAAAGTCCAAAGGATATTGTCATTGTTTCTGCGGCCCGCACCCCCATAGGAAAATTTGGGGAAGCCTTTAAGACCGTCCGGGCGCACCAGCTGGCTGCTACCGTGATCACCGAGGTTCTTAGGCGGGCCAACATCTCCGGAGATCAGTTGGATGATGTCATTCTGGGAGACTGCTGCCAATGCGCCGATGAGGCCAATACGGCCCGGACCGCGGCCCTGAAGGCCGGCATCCCGGTCGAGGTGCCGGCGGTTACCATTCAGCGCCAATGCTCTTCGGCCATGCAGGCTTTGGCCTTTGGGGTCCAGCAAATCAAGGCCGGGGATTCCCAAATAGTCTTGGCCGGAGGGGTGGAATCCATGAGTTCGGCCCCTTATTTGCTGATGACCGCCCGCTGGGGGCAACGTCTAAACCACGGTCAGATGACCGATTCTTTGTGGGAAATGCTCCATTCGGGCAGCAACCTCCTGGAGAAAAACGGTTATATTATGGGACAGACGGCCGAGAACCTGGCCGAAAAATATCATATCTCCCGGGAAGAACAGGATATTGTTTCCCTGCGCAGTCACAACAATGCCGAAGCGGCCATCAAGTCCGGCAAATTTAAAGAGGAAATTATTCCAGTGCCCATTCCGCAAAAAAAGGGCGATCCGCTCCTGGTAGACACCGATGAACACGTTCGCTATGGTTTGACTATGGGCGATCTTTCTCGCTTGGCGCCAACCTTTAAAAAAGACGGGACCGTAACGGCTGGCAACGCCTCCGGGCTCAACGACGGGGCCGCAGCCGTGATCATAACCTCTCGGGCCCGCGCCCAAGAGTTGAGCCTTAGGCCTATGGCCAAAATCATAGCCCAGGCCGTGGCCGGTGTGGATCCCAAGTATATGGGCTATGGCCCGGTTCCGGCCACGGAAAAGTGCCTGGAGAGGGCCGGGATAACCTTGAAGGATATCCAGCTTATCGAAGTGAACGAAGCCTTTGCTGCTCAGTACCTGGCCTGTGAGAAAGGCCTGGGTTTAAATCGGGAGATCACCAATGTCAACGGCAGCGGTATCGGTTTGGGTCATCCGGTCGGGGCCACAGGCGTTCGACTTATCATCACCTTGATGTATGAAATGATCCGCCGCAACCTGACCGTAGGGTTGGCAACCCTTTGTGTGGGCGGAGGCATGGGTATGACTACGATTATTGAAAGGGATTAACTCTGTTTATTGCCCCAATAAAAAAAGGGCGGGTTAAAACCCGCCCTTTTTTTAATTCTATGAAGGAAAAAGATTAATAAGGAATATGGAGTTCGTGGAGTTCTTTTATGTCTTTAAATTCTTTAAATTCATCCACCTGGGGATCGTCGAAAATAAACAAGCGTTTGGCCATCACAAAGTTCCTGTTAAAATAATCGGACCCTCTCAGGTTGGAAATTACTACCCCTTTCTTGCTGGAGGAGGAATGTATCATCTGTCCTTCGCCGATATACATACCCGTATGTCCGATCTGGGCTCCGCGATTGCGTTTGAAAAACAACAAATCCCCGATTTTCAACCGACTCAGGTCCCATTCGGTGGTCACCAATGATCCCATTTTGGCCTGTTCCCGGCTGGAGTGCGGCAAGGAGAGGGTAAGGGTCTGATAGATCTTTTTCATAAAACCAGAACAATCGATCCCTTCGTTCCCCTGCCCATTTCCTCCCAGACGATAAGACTTTCCTAAAAGCTGTTTGGAAATCTGGACAACAAGATTGGAAAACTTGTTTAAAGGATTTCTTTTCGCTTCGTCAGATTCTTCCTGTTTTATCCCTTCCTCAAAAATTGGTTTTTTTATCAGACTTAAAGACTCCGTTCCCTGGTCGCTGTTTGAAGATGAATCCATGGGCTCGAGTAGAAATGTCCCGTTATCCAACGGGGTAATCTTTAATAAAGGGGGGGCATCTTTGGGTGTAACAGGATTTTCTTTGGCCACACGTTTAGAATGCCGTTTCTTGGCGATTTTTTTCAATTGCTTTTTTTGGGCCGTTAAAAATGGTTTAGATTTTTTTTGGGCTTTGAGCTTTGAAGAAGGAGATTTCTTATGACTGACTTTTTTGGAAATTGTGGTGTTAATCTTTTTGGACACGTTTTTTGGAGACACACCAAACACATGCCATGGAAATAACATCAGCAGTGCTATGGTAATAAAGAGAAAACCTCTTTTTATTATCATAGTCCGGTTCCCTTGATTATTTAAATGTTTGTGTGTTTAAGTTAAGCGGAAATGTCTATATACAATAATAATTTTCTTTTGTCAACCTAATTTAAACACCTTTTTTTTAACCCTATCCGATCTCAAATGAACCGTTGCTGGACTGCCCGCATGGTTTTTATTCCGTATCTCCGTTCTCTTCGTCCCGGGCAGCAGACCGGGCCACACTGACTACCTTCTCCTGTTCCTCCGGATTGATCAAACGGACCCCTTGTGTATTTCTTCCAATCACCGAAATATCCTTGACCCGCAGGCGGATGATTTTTCCCCGATCGGTGATAATCATCACATCGTCTTCATCGGTAACCTGCAACACGCCGACCACCGGTCCGTTTCTATCGGTGGTCTTGATGGTAATAATTCCCTTGCCGGCCCGACCTTGTTCCCGGTAATCTTCCGTCCTGGTTCGTTTGCCGAATCCGTTTTCAGTCACCGTCAGGATCGTGCCTTCCCGGGACAAGACTTCCACGCCCACCACCCAGTCTGCCGGGCTCAAACGGATTCCTCTCACCCCCTGGGCCATCCGTCCCATTTCCCTGATGTCTTTTTCCTTAAAGCGAATGGACAGGCCGTCCCGGGTTCCCAGAAAAATATCTTGCTCCCCATGGGTGACATTGGCGGCGATGAGTTCGTCTCCTTCCTGAATGAGAGTGGCAATAATACCACCGGTTCTGGGCCGGCTAAAGGACATGAGGTCCGTCTTCTTGATCAAGCCCTTGCGGGTCACCATGATCACGGATTTTCCATCTTCAAAGGAACGAACCGGCAGGGTGGTGGCCACTTTTTCCTGCGGCTGTAAGTTCAAGACATTAACCATGGCCTTGCCCCGGGCCAGACGCCCGGCCTGAGGGATCTCGTGGACCTTTAACCAGTGGAGCCGTCCCAGGTTGGTGAAGAACAGAAAGTAATCGTGGGTGGAGGCGATAAAAAGATGTTCGACAAAATCATCTTCTTTGGTCTCCATGCCGGTGACCCCCCGTCCTCCCCGTTTCTGACTGCGGTAGAGACTGATGGGGTTCCTTTTGATATAGCCCCCATGGGAAATAGTCACCACCATATCTTCTTCAACGATCAAGTCCTCGAGTTCGATCTCGGTAGTGTCTTCAATAATCTCCGTACGCCGTTCATCGCCGTACCGTTTTTTCAGCTCTGTCAATTCCTCCCGGATCAACTGCAGGATAAGGGCCTCACTCCCCAGAATCTGTTTCAGCCGATCAATGGTCATCAGCATTTCTTTATAATCCTGGATAATCTTCTCCCGCTCCAAGTTGGTCAGGCGCTGCAGTCTCATCTCTAAAATGGACTGGGCCTGAATATCGGAAAAGGTGAATTGGCTGATCAACTGAGCCTTGGCTTCAGCAGGATTTTTAGCCTTTCGGATCAGGGCAATGACCTCATCCAGGTGGTCTAGGGCGACCTTCAAACCTTCCAAGATATGAGCCCTTTTTTCAGCTTCTTTTAATTCATAAATCGTCCTTTTACGGATAATTTCTTTTCGAAAGTCCAGAAAATGGACCAGCATGGTTTTCAAGTCCATAATCTTGGGACGGTTGTTGACAATGGCTAAAAAAATAATCCCAAAGGTGACTTCCATGGGAGTGAATTTAAAGAGTTGATTCAGGATGATTTCCACGACCTCATCTTTTTTCAGATCCACCACAATGCGCATGCCTTCACGGTCGGATTCATCCCGGACATCCTGGATACCTTCGATTTTTTTTTCCTTGACCAGTTCGGCAATTTTTTCGATCAATTTGGCCTTGTTAACCTGGTAGGGCAATTCGGTGATGACGATGCTTTCCCGACCCTGGGCCTTCTTTTTTTCGATCAAGGCCCTGGCCCGGAGTTTTATTATGCCCCGGCCGGTCTGATAGGCCTGTCGAATTCCTAAACTTCCATAAATAAAGCCGGCCGTAGGAAAATCCGGCCCCGGGATCAGGCGGATCAGTTCTTCAAAAGGAAGATCGGGATTATCGATCAGGGCAAGGGTCCCATCCACGATCTCTGATAAATTATGAGGCGGGATGTTGGTGGCCATGCCCACGGCGATCCCTGATGAACCGTTAACTAATAAGTTGGGGACCTGGGTGGGCAGGATTGATGGTTCCTGAAGCGATCCATCATAATTGGGTAAAAATTCAACGGTCTCTTTATCCAAATCCTCCAGGAATTCATGGGCCAGCCGGGTCATGCGGATTTCGGTGTAACGCATGGCCGCCGGAGCATCCCCGTCCACTGAACCGAAATTGCCCTGTCCATCCACCAGGGGATAACGCAGGGAAAATTCCTGGGCCATGCGCACGATGGTATCGTAGACCGCCGTGTCGCCGTGAGGGTGGTATTTACCGATCACATCCCCGACGATACGGGCTGATTTTTTGTAGGCCTTATTATAATCGTTGCTCAGTTCCCTCATGGAAAAAAGGATGCGCCGATGAACGGGTTTTAAGCCGTCCCGGATGTCCGGCAAGGCCCGGCCGATAATGACGCTCATGGCATAATCCATATAGGAGCGTCTGATTTCGTCTTCGATATTGGTTGGCAGTTCTTGTGAAACTAAGGTCATTAAATGTCCTTGCTAAGAATCCAGAATGCAGAAGTCAGAATCCAGTATAAAACGGTATTTCTTTTTAACGATTGGTTCCCCTTTTGAATTCTGGCCACTGGGTTCTGAATTCAAGAATTTCAAATACCTTTGGTTAAATTTTTTTAAAAATCCTTTTTTGTTGTCTATAACCTCGTGCCTGTCGCCTATTTTTAAATATCCAACTCCCTGACTTCCAGGGCGTGTTGATAAATAAAATCCCTGCGGGGTTCCACTTTGTCGCCCATCAGGATGGTAAAAATCTCTTCGGCCTCCACCACGTCTTCCACCTTGATTTGCAGTAAGGTGCGATTTTCGGGATTCATGGTTGTTTGCCAGAGCTGTTGGGGATTCATCTCTCCCAATCCTTTATAGCGCTGGATGTTCAGCCCCTTTTTCCCTTCTTCCATAAAAAATCCCAGCAGCTCCTTGGGGGTTGGAATCTGCTGAGCATGTTGATCATTGAACACCTGAAGGGGAAAGGCTTTCAACCAGGGCAGTTCCTTTTTCCAGCGACGAAGATTTTGAAAGTCGGCCAAGGCCTGCAGATTCCAGTCGATAGGAGATTTTTCTTTTCCTCCGGGTTGATCTAAGATCATCAAGGAATAGGCTTGATGCTCTTCATCAAAATTTATTTCCGCTGTCGGGATTTTCCTTTTCTCAAGGTATTTTTTAAGGGCCTGGGTATATGCCTTGTCCTTCAACCGTTCCTTGGTCAACCCTTCGGGGCTCTCGGGATCGGAGATGATCTCCAATACCTCGGATTGATAACCTTTGAGTTCCAGTTTTTCCTGGGACCGCAGATAGTGATTCAATTTTTCCAAAAATTGAATCAGGGCATCCCCCTCCAAATATTTCTCTTTTTCTTTCCAAAACAACTTTTTTTTCAAGATACCTCTTTGCCCCAGGAATTTATTAAAGGCATCATCATCTTTAATATAAGTTTCCTCTTTCCCGGATACCACCCGGTAAAGAGGAGGTTGGGCGATAAACAAAAATCCTTTTTCTATGATTTGGGGCAACTGCCGATAGAAGAAGGTCAACAACAAGGTTCGAATATGGGAGCCGTCCACGTCGGCATCGGTCATGATGATGATTTTATGATATCTTAATTGTTCGGACTGATAATCTTCTTCCCCCACCCCTGCTCCCAGGGCTGTGATAATGGTCCTGATTTGTTCGTTTTCAATCATCTTGTCGAAACGGGCCTTTTCGACATTCAGAATTTTGCCTCTCAGGGGAAGAATGGCTTGAAATTTTCTGTCCCTCCCCTGTTTGGCTGAACCTCCGGCCGAATCCCCCTCAACGATATACAGCTCACTAAACTTCGGATCCCGTTCCTGGCAATCGGCCAATTTCCCCGGGAGGGATGTATCGACCATGGCCCCCTTTCTTCGGGTCAGCTCTTTGGCCTTGCGGGCCGCTTCCCGGGCCCTGGCTGCTTCCGTGACCTTAAGTAAAATATTTTTGGCCACAGAAGGATTTTCTTCCAGAAAGGCACTCAATTCTTCATAAACCAGATTTTCCACCAATCCCTTAACGTCACTATTCCCCAGTTTGGCTTTGGTCTGACCTTCAAATTGGGGTTTGGGTAATTTAACACTGACGATCGCGGTCATCCCTTCTCGGACATCTTCTCCGGAAACTTTTTCCCGCAAGGTTTTGGGGAGGTTTTCTTTAGTGGCATACTGGTTGAGACAACGGGTGATGGCGGTCTTAAAACCGCTCAGGTGGGAGCCTCCTTCCCGGGTATTAATGGTATTGGCATAAGAAAAAATCTTTTCCTGATAGGAATCGTTATATTGAAAGGATACCTCAATAATCACATCCCCCCGCTGGCCGGAAACATAGATCGGTTTGGGATGAACCGGTTCTTTGTTTCTGTTTAGATATTCAACAAAAGAATTAATGCCTCCCAGATAAAAAAATTCATTTTTTTTCGAATCGCGTTCATCTTCTATGGTGATACGAATCCCTTTGTTTAAAAAAGAAAGCTCCCTGAGCCGCTGGGATAAAATATCATAGCTAAAAATGGTGGTTTCAAATATCGATCCGTCGGGTTTAAAATGGACCTTGGTGCCGGTTCTTTTGGTGGTCCCGGATATCTCTAATGGGGTTACTGTATTGCCTTGTTCATATTTTTGATAATAGACGTTTCCATTTTTCCTAACTTCCACTTCCAAATATTCGGAAAGGGCATTGACCACGGAAACCCCCACCCCGTGGAGCCCTCCGGATACCTTATAGGTTTCATTGTCAAATTTACCCCCGGCATGAAGTTTGGTCATGACCACTTCCAGGGCCGGTTTTTTTTCGGTCTTGTGCATGTCCACCGGTATGCCGCGGCCATTATCATCAATGGAAATGCTTTCATCGGAATGAATCACCACATCAATCTTATTGCAAAAACCGGCCAGGGCCTCATCGATGCTGTTGTCTATGACTTCATAGACCAATTGATGCAGACCTTCGGTTGATGTGTTTCCAATGTACATAGAAGGCCTTTCCCTGACCGGGGCCAGGCCTTCCAAAACCTTGATTTGATCCGCTCCGTAAGAACTCATAGGATTACCTTTTCCTCTTTATCCTCTGCCTTTTCATTTTTCTGTTTTGGTTTTAAACTTTCATGCCCTTATAATTCGGGTAAGGCGAAACATGAAAATTATTCTAAGGATTCAATCCCGCCTATGGCGGGACTGGATTCCTCAAACCCTATTTTCGTGCTAAACTATTTGAATAACTTAGGGGGGATTATAGATTATCCCCGGCGTCTTCCATAAGCTTCATGGGCATAATCAGAGCCAGAAATCCCGGATCTTTTTCTCCGTTTAATATGGCTGGACTGACCGAATCATTGAATTCCAGAGTAATGGTTTCGCTTTCCATAACCAAAAGGGCGTCAATAAAAAACCGGGCATTAAATCCTACGACCAGTTTGCCTCCCTTATAATCCAGGGGTATACTTTCTTTGGCTTCTCCGATCTCCGGATTAACTGATAGAATTTCCAAATTCCCTTTGGTCAAGGAAAACTTGACCCCTTTGTATTTATCCGTTGAAAGAACCCCCATTCTTTTCATGGTATCCATCAGGTTGTTTTTGGGAATAGTGATCACCTTTTCTTTTTTCTTTGGCAAAACCAGGGTATAATCTGGAAAATTACTTTCCAATAATCGCATGATCATTAAGCTTTCTTCTTTTTGAAAAACACCAAAGGTGTCCTTAAACCCAATTTGAACCGGACCTGGCTCTTCCAAAATTTTTAATATCTCGGTCACGGCTTTTCTAGGTAACAGAACCCCCTTAGTAAAAACATCATCTCCAAGCGGTTCAATCTCTT
Source organism: Thermodesulfobacteriota bacterium (assembly GCA_049520575.1). GTDB lineage: Bacteria > Desulfobacterota > RBG-13-43-22 > RBG-13-43-22 > RBG-13-43-22 > RBG-13-43-22. The sequence continues at coordinate 8,436 of JBEKPQ010000050.1, forward strand.
TATCGATCATGGTTAACCGATGCCCGTCCGTTGAGACCATGCGAAGAATATTCTTTTTTTCCTTTTGTATGTATTCAAAGTAGATTCCTGATAAATTATAACGTCCTTCATCTAAAGAAACGGATATAATGGTCTTTTGAATCATGTCCCTCAAGAGGGATCCATCCAGGGTTATGGTTTTTTTTAAATCAACTTCTGGTAAGGGAGGGTAGTCTATGGAAGGAAGTCCGGAAATCGTAAACTGAGAACTTTTACAGGAAATAAAAAGCTTATTATTTTCCTTAAGTTTGATATATATTTCTTCATCTGGAAATTCTCTAATAATTTCAAAAAATTTCCGAGCTAAAATAGATATTCCCCCTTTATGGATAATAGTTGCGGGACATTTCAATCTTATTCCCACTTGTAAATCGGTGGCTATAATTTGAATCCCGTCTTTATCTGTTTCCATAAGAACATTAGAGAGAATGGGCATGGAACTTCTTTTTTCTATGATACCCTGTACCATTTGCAATCCGTTCAAGAGGGATTGTTTTTGAATATTCAATTCCATAAAGACATTCTCCTTTTCTCTTATATTAATTTTTTTAAAAAGTATTTAGTAACTGTATTAAAATGAATTAATATGTGAATATGTAAGATAAGAAATAAAAATTATTATTAAAAAAGAATATAAATATATTTAATAACTTATTTAGATTAAATTGATTTCTATAAAATAGCTTATGGAAGCTTAAAAAAATTTAGTCCATTTTTCTTATTTTCTACCTTCTATTTAATATCCTTGTCTAATTAGGAAATTATTATATAATTTACTGATTCCTCACAAAAACTCATCTTTTATACTATATAAGAGGGTATAAAAAAAAGCAACCTAAAAAGTAGTTTTATGAAGGAAATATTTGGATAAAATTTCCTATTTTCTTGACAAAAAAAAGAGGGTCTTTTAAGGGAGGGATATGGAAAGAGAAAAGGCAGTTATTCAAGAAAGAAAAGTCGTTTTCAATCCGGATAAAATTGAAATAATGGTATCCGAAGGGGAAAATTTATTAAGGGCGGCGATGCAGGCCGGGGTTCATATTAATGCCTCCTGTGGTGGAGAAGGGGTTTGCGGAAAATGCCGGGTTGTCATAGATAAGGGAGAGGTGGAAAGTGAATCTACGGAAAAAATAACCCCAGAAGAACTGGCTCTTGGTATCCATCAAGCCTGTAAAACAATAATTATCAGCGACTTAGAATTAACTGTTCCCATTGAATCCCAGTTGGACCGCAAAGTTTTAGATAGGGACAGACCCAGATCGGGAACCTGGCAGGTGGTCTCCCAGATCAAGACAAAAGATTTGATGGTAAAAGGTAAATTTCAGACCCCCTTTGAAAAAAAATATCTTGAGGTCGCCTCACCGACTATGGCCGATAATATAAGTGACCTTTCCCGGGTCATTCGGTCTTTAAAACAAACATATGGAATCCATAATTTAACTATTGATTTTAAGATTACAAAAAAGTTAACCTCAGTTTTAAGGCAAGGAGATTGGAAGGTAACGCTAACCATTGAAATTCCTATAAAAAATAGAGACAAAGCCCAACTTATTAACATCGAACCTGGTGACACCACCGGGCAAAATTATGCCCTGGCCGTTGATATTGGAACAACTACCATCTGGGGTCAGTTATTGGACCTTAATAGCGGGGATATTCTGGCCCAACACGTTGAGTATAATGCCCAGATTAGCTATGGAGAGGATGTCATCTCAAGAATCGTCTATGCCCAGAAACCGGAAGGTCAAAAAAAAATGAAAGACCTGGTGGTTTCAACCATCAATGCCGTTATTAATCAATTAGTTAGGAAATGCAAGGTTCCTTTGGAAGGAATAACCTTTATTACCCTGGCCGGCAATACCACCATGACCCATCTGTTTTTGGGCCTAGATGCCAAGTACATCAGAGAAACCCCCTACACACCTCCCATGAATTATATCCCGCCTATTAGGGCCAAAGAGGTGGGGATTAATTTGGGTGAACATGTTCAAGCCTATTTATTTCCCTCTATTGCCAGTTATGTTGGTGGGGATATTATTGCCGGAGTTATGGGTTCTGGGATGTACCGGCAGGATAAATTGACCCTTTATATAGACTTGGGCACTAACGGTGAGATCGTTATCGGCAATTCCGAATGGATGACCTGCGCCGCCTGTTCGGCCGGTCCGGCCTTTGAAGGGGGAGGTGTTAAACACGGAATGAGGGCCGCAGAAGGGGCCATTGAAGAATTCAATGTCAATCCAACCACCTTTGAGCCCATGCTCCTGACCATTGGAATGGTCAAACCGAAAGGGATCTGTGGATCCGGATTAATCAATATTGTGGCCGGATTGCTTGAGTCCTGCCTATTGGATCAAAACGGAAAATTTAGGCAGGGATTAAAGACAGACCGAATTCGGAAAGGGACGGACGGCCTGGAATACGTCCTGGCTTGGGAGAAAGACACTCAGATCGGCCGCGATCTGGTCATCACTGAGGTGGACATTGATAATCTGATCCGGGCCAAGGGGGCCATGTATGCCGGCTATTTAACCCTGTTGGGGGAAGTAGGTTTGACCTTGAATGATTTGGAACAGGTCATTATCGCCGGAGGTTTTGGAAATTACATCAATATTGAAAAATCAATCACCATCGGGCTGCTGCCGGATTTACCCTTAAAAAAATTTAAATTTATCGGCAACGGGTCTTTATTGGGGGCCCGCCTGATCTGTTTTTCCAATCATCTCCGAACCGAGGTCAAAAGGATTTTTAATAAGATGACCAACATCGAGTTAAGTGAAAACAATAATTTTATGAATAATTATATTGCCGCCCTTTTTCTTCCCCACACCGATCAAAAACTCTTTCCCCGAGTTGTTGAAAAGATAAACTGTATGCAGAAAAGGGGGGGTGATTCAGGAAGGGATTGATTAAATTGATTACCGACACGGAGAAAGAGGATAGCCTTTTCTTTTTTTTTGGCGGAGGATGGAACAGACTTGTATTTAATGACGTAGGTTATCTCTTTGCAAACGAATTTGTCAAAGGTCACAGGCCTATACCTTTGAACCTCTTTACTCCGTTTTGATGCCTTGAAAAAACACCTTTCGAAAGGTGTGGACATATTCCATCCCGTCGATGTGTGACGCATTGTCGACGGCCTGTTTGAACAGACCCCGGGAAAAGGACATCGTGAGATGTGCAAGCATGGTGGAGTTAATATCCTTTCTCACTAGCCCTTGACTTTTCCCCTGATCGAAAAGATCAACCAGAAAAGCCTCCAGTTTCCGGCTACATCGAATCCTGATTGGCTTGATATCCTCACCCGCTTTCAAGTCTTCGCTTAAGGAGTAAAATAGGATCGCTGATTTTCGATACTGCAAGCCGAGGCCGCTGGAAAAACTGATCAGCCGGTGGAGTTTTTCGATGGCGGTGCCGGCCTGTTCATCGACCCTTTGAATCAATTTATCAATGTAACCTGTTTCATAAGCTTCTATCAATGTGCCCAGCAACTGACTTTTGTTCTGGAAATGGGCGTAGAAGGCGGCCTTTGTCAGGCCTACCTGGTCGGTGATATCCTTAATTGATGTCCCTTTGTAACCGTTTCGGGCCAGCAGATTCAACGCCGTATCTAGTATCTTTTTATAGGTGTTTTCCTAGCGCGGCATAGATAGCCCTCCCTTATGTGTTCTTTAAAAGATGAATGATGCACACGCCACCCGCTCCGACCATATGGGCCAAAGCATAACGGACGGGTTTCGGAATCTGCCGTTTGCCGCATTCTCCCCGCATCTGCCAGAGGATTTCGGCGACCTGGCCCACGCCGGTCGGTCCGATGGGGTGCCCCATGGAAATTAAACCGCCGCTAGAATTGATGGGGTGCTTGCCGGTTAGGGCGGTCACGCCCTCTTCCACCAGCCTCCCACCCTGCCCCCGTTCGCATAAGCCGAGGGACTCGGAATAGATAATCTCCTCGATCGTAAAGGCGTCGTGCAATTCGATGAGATCCACATCTTCGGGACCGATACCGGCCTTCTCGTAGGCGGCCTGGGAGGCCGTCTTGGTGAGGTTGATGAGGAAGTCCCCATCGGAAGGCGTGCTTTTATGAATGGAGGCTGCCACGGACGGACAGACCTTGTCCGTATATTTTTTGGCGATCTCTTTGGCGCAAACAATGATCGCCGCAGCGCCTTCATCCCAGGGACAGCAATGAAGAACCGTCAGCGGGTCAGCCACCATGCGGGCGTTATTGACCTCTTCGAGGGTGTACATTTTTTGAAAATGTGCGTTGGGATTCAAGCTGGCATTGTAATGACTTTTAACCGCAACCAGCCCGAGCTGCTCACGGGTGATGCCGTATTCCTTCATATAATACTGCGCCAGAGAGGCAAAAAGATGAACGGGCAGCTGCCGCTTGGGTTGGGATGCCGCATCTTCTTTTTTTTCTTGTGATGCCCGCGGTGCTTTCGACGCTGACGGCGTCGCTTGGGAAGGCAGAACGATTTTATCGACACCGAAGGCCAAAACAATATCGTTCTCTCCGGAGGCAACGGACAGATAGGCTTCCCGGAATGCTGACGATCCGCTGGCAGAGGCGTTCTCCACATTGGTTATTCCCAAACCGGTCAAACCCATTCGATTGCAGATTACATGTCCTATACCCGGCTGCACGGTGCCGCAATAAGCCGCCTCAATATCCTTCCATCCCAGACTGGCGTCTGTAAGGGCATTTTGAATCGCAAATGTGCCGATTTCGATAATGGATTTTTCGGGAAACACGCCATAGCGATGCAACCCGGCCCCGATCACAACGACCTCTCTCATGATATAACCTCTTTCCTCTTTTTTTAAAAAACTTACCCCAAACTTACCGATCGGTTAGTAACATTAAGGGTATCTTGTGTCAAATTATTTTTTAAATTTTTTAAAAAAATGAAATAGTGATAATGTAATTTGCCTATTATGAATACCATTCTCAAAAAATGACAAGAAATTATATTATTATATTCAATTAATTATACTTTAGACAATTGTTACCGCCGGACGTAGATAAGATAAAAAACAAGAGAGGGGGATATTTTGTGAATGTCATTCATTTTATTTTTTTTATTGACTCATATTCACTTTTCTGATTTAGTGATAATTAAGATTACAGAATAGATGGCAATTTTTATTGACCTGAACCTGTAATCGCAACACCCACTGTAGCATTAATCCTTCTAAAAACAGGAGAAATGGAGAAACGCTACCCATGGCTGATGGCGACGATCAGATTATTAATCCCTTTTCAACACCTCTCCAAAATCCGGGATCCGATAAACGGCTTAGGATCCTGGCCGCCGCAGAAGAAATTATATCCAATAAAGGATTTAAGGAAGCGACCATATCCGAGATAGCCTCTCAGGCCGGGATCAATGACTCGATCATCTATCGACATTTCAAAGGGAAAGAGGATATCCTTTTCTCAATCGCAGAAGAAAGATTAAAAGACGGCCTGGCCCTTTTGGATAGGGATCTTCAAGGACTCATCGATCCTAAAAGCCAACTCAGAAAGATGATGTGGGGTAATCTTTGGTACCAAAACGCCTATTCAGCTTATTCCCGGATCCTTTTGTTCGAATGCCGTTCTTCCTTCAAGTTCTATTCTTCACCGGCTTTTCTTCTGATTCAAAAATATCTCGGTCGCCTAACCGCCATTTTGGAGCAGGGGGTAAAGGAGGGAATATTCCGTGAGGATGTGACCATATCCCTGATGCGCGATATGATCATGGGAACATTGGACATGACCACCATCGGGTTCCACGAGTTGAAAGAGGTGGAGAACCCAATGTTCGATTTTGAGGATGCGGCTGCCTTGATCGAATTGATCATCATCCCTAGAACGGAGTCGGAAAGTTCCAACTTCGATAAATACTCAATCATCCTCGAATCAGCCGAGAAAGTTTTTGCCGAAAAGGGATTCAACAGGACCAAAATGACGGAGATTGCCCAACTGGCAGGTGTTGGTGACGGAACGGTTTACGAATACTTTGAAAATAAAGACCTCCTTCTTTTCTCCATACCAAAGAGGCGGTTTGAACAATACTTTAAAGATTTATCAGGGGTTTTTAATCCCGACTCTGTAATTAGCAAACTCAAGAAATTAATCAAGTATCACTTCTCAACCTTCCTGGCTGACCCCCATTTTTTAAGAATTTTTGCCCTCAACCTCTTTTTAAATAAAAGCTTTTATAAATCTGAGGCCTTTGAGGCCTTCCGAAATTATTACAGGTTATTGGAAGAAGTCATCGAAGAGGGTAAGACCGGCGGTGCTTTTCGCTCTGAGGTGAATCCGAGGGTGTTCCGTAACATGATGTTGGGAACCTTCTACCACATGGTGATTCGTTGGCTCTCTGATGCGAAGATGAGCGAAGTAGATATGATGAAAGAAGTTAATCAGCTAACCGATCTTCTGACGGAGGCGGTCTTGATCTCCACGTCACAAGACGGATCGGGAGTCAAGGGTTATGATCTATTCGAGAGAATGGGAGGTGATGCGGCCCGGGGAAAATGATGAGGATATTAATTCGGTTAAAAACATGAAACTGGCAATAAGATCTGTTTCCTTAATTAATTATTCAGAAAGAAAATTGTTAAAAGGAGGAATAAAATGAGAAAATATGCAGCTTCTTTATGTCTGGTCTTGGCCTTGACACTGGGAATCGCCTTGGTTCCAACTTTGACCTTAGCGGCGGAATTTTCTTTTGCCGGCCCGCCGGCCTTTACCGTGACCTATCCTGGTGGTGGTACAGAAGAGGAAAAGGTTTCGCCTGAACAAGTATTGAGAATCCAGTATACGGGTGGATTTTTTATTGATGTTGGCGTTTCTCCTATTCCCGAAGGTCTTGCGCTGAAGGATTACGCAGAAAAAGGGTACAAACCGGGTCTCGAGCAAGGTCAGGGGACCACAGCCAAGATGAGCGATAACAAAGAGATCACCCTGTCGGACGGCACCAAGGCTTACTACTCCGAAATCAGTTGGACCCACCCACCCACCGGGACTCCTATTGTTACGATGCTCGTTACGGCTTACAAAGACGGGAAGGCGGTTTACGTCGATGCTCATCCCTATATGGATTATTCTAAATATGAGAAAATCGTCAAGAGTCTCAAATTTAAATAATATCTATATAAGCTGGCTGTTTTAAAGACAAGAAATGATCACCGTCTCAGTTACCTCATACAGCCAGATAGGCGATGATCTTAAACAGATTCCTATGTCTCTTATTTATGAATAGGAAGTTTGATCCCCGTTCCCATACTCCGGCGTGGGAATGGGGATCGCAGCGTGTGAAGACCGATTAAAAAAGTCTGAGAGATAAATTTCCAGATTAATTAGATTCTAAAGAGCCGTTAAAGAAGTCCAACTATGCGCAAATACATTCTTGAAAGACTCATTTACACCGTAATTCTTTTATTCCTGGTCTCAATCCTTATCTTCGTCATGGTCAGGATGCTGCCCGGGGACCCGGTATCGTTCGCGGCCATGGCCAACTCAGACTTGGCCGACAAGACGATCATGGCCGAGTTGAGAGCCCGGTATGGTCTGGATAAACCGATATATACTCAATATGTTATCTGGTTGAAAGATTTTGTCCAGGGTGAATGGGGGAAATCTATTGGGAGCGGAGAACCTGTCATGACGATGTTTTTGGAACGTCTGCCGGTGACCCTTGAGCTCTTTCTTGGAGCAACTTTCTGGGCCTTCCTTATCGGGTTCCCAGTGGGGATCATCGGTGCCCTGAGACGAAACACCAAACTTGATGCCTTTCTGACCACAAGTTCTATTATCGGGGTGTCCATCCCGCCCTTTTGGGAAGGTATTGTTTTTATCTATATATTTGCCGTTATTTTTCAAATTTTCCCCCCCTCCGGATATGTGCCCTTTTTCGAGAGTCCCTGGGAGAACCTGCTTTCGGTCATCATGCCCACCTTTATTATGGGTACAGGGAGCGCCGGCCTGCTGGCCCGCTATGTGCGATCCAGTTTCCTGGAAGTCTTCAGCCAGGATTTCATCCGGACCGCCCGGGCCAAAGGAGCCAATGAGCGGAGGGTTATCGGCAAACATGCCTTCAAGCCGGCCATGCTGCCCGTGGTCACCATTATCGGGTTGAGCTGGGCTTTTCTGATAAGCGGGGCTTTTATTGTCGAGTTCATGTTTGCCATTCCGGGTCTTGGCCGGATGGGGGTCGATGCCGTCTTTGCCAGAGATTTTCCGGTTCTCCAAGTCGTATTGGTTATCGTAGCCTTAAATGTGTTACTGGTAAATTTGTTGGTCGACCTCACCTATGGAATTCTGGACCCAAGGGTGAGAGTGCAGAGGTAATAATAAAGTATTCAAAGGTGAGTGAACCTATGTCCGAAAAACCAGATGAAACAATCGAACCGCGCCGAATATCCCGGATCGGAGCCAAAGCGATCATAAGAGGGGTCTTTAAACATAAACTTTCCCGGGCCGGGATAGTCATCATTTTTTTGCTGGCTATCATGGCCGTTTTTGCACCTCTTCTGTCCCCTTACGATCCGAACGTCCAAGACCTCTATAAGGTATTGACCGGTCCTTCCGCTGATCACTGGCTGGGGACGGATAATGTCGGCCGTGATCTGCTCTCCCGCATTATTTACGGGTCACGCGTTTCCCTGACGGTAGGGTTTTTTTCCGTTTTTATCTCTGTCTTTATCGGGTCCGTCTTAGGTCTTTTATCCGGATATAAGGGCGGGCTCACGGATATGATCATCATGCGTATTGTGGATACTTTTATGTGCATCCCCTATTTGCCCTTCGTCCTGGTTTTGGCCGCGGCCCTTGGACCCGGATTAAAAAATATCATTATTACATTGTCCATTCTTGGCTGGACGGGGTTTTGCCGAATTATGCGCGGCCAGGTTCTCATGGTCCGGGAGCTGCCTTACGTCGAGGCCGCCAGGGCTGCCGGGGCCTCAGGCTATCGCATCATGTTTAAACACCTATTCCCGAACTGTCTTGCCCCCATTATCGTTGCGGTCACCATAAGCCTCGGTGGATTTATCATGTTAGAAAGCACCATGGCCTTTTTCGGCCTGGGGGTACAACCTCCGACAGCAAGTTGGGGGAAGGAGCTGAGGACCGGATACGCTTACCTGGAAACCGTTCCCTTCTTTTCCATTGCCCCGGGTGTACTGATTACTTTAGCGGTCCTGGCCTTTAATTTTCTTGGCGACGGATTAAGGGATTCCCTTGATCCACGTCTTCGTGGTGAAGGGAAAAAAATTAAATGATGGGAAAAGTCTGATGTAGTCTGTGTGGGTCTGTGGCAAAAAAATTTTTTATTAATGACTCTTTACGAAATGGTTAAAAGTAATGACGGCACCTCTACTCGAAGTTAAAAATCTGAGCACCCACTTTTTTACCGATGACGGATTAATCAAGGCCGTGGACCGGATTTCCTACGATATCCATGAGGGTGAGACCATCGGTTTGGTGGGGGAGAGCGGCTGCGGCAAGAGCGTCAGCGCCCTTTCGCTTCTCCAGCTAATCCCGAATCCGCCGGGGAAAATCGTAGGGGGAGAGATCCTTTTCGAAGGCCGTGATCTGCTCAAGTTGACCGAAGACGAAATGTGTGACGTCCGGGGCAACAAAATGGCCATGATCTTTCAGGAACCCATGAATTCCCTCAATCCGGTGAGGACCATTGGGTGGCAAATTTCAGAGCCCCTGGAAATCCACCTGGGAATGAGCCGGGAAGAGGGTTTAAAAAAATGCGTCCAGCTCTTAACTGACGTTAAAATTCCTGAACCGGCTGCCCGGGTCAACGCCTACCCCCATCTTTTCAGCGGCGGGATGAGACAAAGAACCATGATCGCCATGGGATTGGGGTGCAATCCCAAGTTGATCATTGCCGATGAGCCGACCACGGCCCTGGACGTGACCACCCAGGCCCAGCTTCTCGAACTCATGAAAAGTTTGACCCGAACGTACAACACCGCGCTGATCATTATCACCCATAACCTGGGGGTCGTGGCCCGGTATGCTGACCGGATTAATGTCATGTACGCCGGTCGTATTATTGAAAAAGGGACGGCCATAGACATTTTCAAGGATCCTCGACATCCCTATACAGAAGGATTAATGGCTTCCGTCCCCCGGCTGGATCTCGATACCAAGAAAAAACTGGTACCCATCGAGGGTCAACCACCGGATTTTCTGCATATTCCATCGGGATGTTCCTTTCATCCCCGATGTATTTATGCCTTTGATCGATGTCGGGTTGAAACCCCGGAACTCATTTCCTTAGAAAAACGACACGAGGCTGCCTGCTGGCGAAATGTCAAATCATAACGATAAAATCCTTGTAGAGGTCCAAGATTTAAAGATGCATTTCCCCATTTCCGTGGGCTGGATGTTTAAAAAAACGATCGGTTATGTCAAGGCCGTGGACGGGATCAGCTTTCAGATCGCCAAAGGTGAAACCCTGGGACTGGTCGGCGAAAGCGGCTGCGGCAAGACCACCACCGGTCGGGTGCTTCTCCAACTGGAACGACCTACTTCGGGCCACATCTTCTTTGAAGGGGAAGAGATTACCGGGATAGAAGATAAACCCATGAGAGCCCTTCGAAGGAAAATGCAGATGATTTTCCAGGATCCCTTCGGTTCCCTCAATCCCCGAATGACCGCAGGTGAGATAATCGGTGAACCGCTGCTGATTCACCGCCTGACTCAAAGCAAAAGCGAATACGAAGAAAAGGTCAAGGAATTGATGGCTACTGTGGGGCTTAGTCCGACCACGATGGAAAGGTATCCTCATGAGTTCAGCGGGGGTCAGAGACAGAGAATCGGCGTGGCCAGGGCCCTTTCGGTTCGGCCCAATTTGATCATCTGCGATGAACCGGTTTCCGCCCTGGATGTTTCCATTCAGGCCCAGATTATTAATCTCCTGGAAGAACTCCAGGAAAAATTTAACCTCGCCTACCTTTTTATCGCCCATGATCTGGCCGTAGTCCGGCATATCAGCGACCGGATTGCCGTCATGTACCTGGGTGAGATCGTAGAAATAGCCACCAGGCGTGATTTATATCGGAACCCTCTTCATCCTTATACCAGATCTCTCCTTTCGGCTATCCCGGTTCCGGATCCGATAGTGGAAGCCGAACGCGATCATACGCTTCTGGAAGGGGAGGTACCCAGCCCGATCAACCCGCCTCCCGGATGCAAGTTTCATCCAAGGTGCCCCATGGCCCAATTTCCCCGTTGCCGGGAAGAGAAACCCATTTTGTTGGAGATTGAAGCTGGGACCCACTGGGTGGCCTGTCATTAGGAGCAATCTTGTCTATCTGGTTTGTCTGGTCTTTTGGTCTATTTTGTCTATCTGGTTGGTTTTTAACCTTGAATCATGAACGTTGAAACCGAAAGGAGAGAAGCACCATGAATGAGAAAAAAAAGTTGTTAAGAATTTTTTCTGGCCTGGTTTTTCTGATGTTTCTGATCGCCGTCATCCCCGCTTTCGGCGCGGCCGCCCCGGCAGAAAAACCCGTTACCGCCAAGGAATGGGCGGAAAAATATGGACTGGACTGGGGGCCTAAATACTGGCCCACCAAACCGGTACAGGGAGGCATTTATCAATTGTCCAATCCCTTGTATATTGGGCTGATGAACCCCAATCACTGGCCGGTAAACGATTGGGTGACCATCAGTTATTTTTATGACAAGCTCATTTGGACGGGCACAGCGTACAAACCCTACGTTCCCTTCCTGGCCGAATCCTGGAAATATCTTGATCCCAAAACCGTGACCATGAAATTGCGGCAAGGGGTCCAGTTTCATGATGGGACACCTTTTAATGCCGAAAGTGTCAAATATCAGATGGAATGGATCAAGGATCCGGCCAACGGGGCCTGGAGCCGGGCCTGGCTGGAACCGCTGCATTCCGTCGAAGTGGTGGATAACTACACGGTTAAATGGCATTTCAATAAACCCTGGGCTGCTTTCGTCGGGGTCATGGCCAATGTCCCGGGGTATATGATCTCAACCAAAGCCCTGAAAGCCGATGTGGCCCTACGGGAAGTTAAAAAATTAGCCGGCCAGGTGGAAAGAGAAAAGAAGAATGTGGCAGATGCGGAGAAGGAGGTCGCCACCGCTGCCGGCGAAGCCGCTGAAAAGGCCAAGGCCAAGCTGGAGGCAGCCAAGAAAAAATTAGCCCCCATAGAGGAACAATATAAAAAGGCCGCCGCTTTGGCTGAAGGGGCCAAGCCGTTGGATAACTTTCCGGTTGGCACAGGATCAATGATGTTCGAGGAGGGCAGTCCGGGCAATTACTTGAGAATAAAAAGGAACCCCAACTGGTGGTTCGGCAGGTTCATAGGGCGCCCGGATATGCCTTACTTCGATGGAATCAATGTCAGTATTATCCCTGATCCCTCGGTGCGACTGGCCAACCTGCGGGCCGGAAAACTCGATAGCATGGCTATCGATCCTTCCCAGTACCCTATGGTCAAGAACGACCGCAGTTTGAACGTCTATGTCTACCCGCTTAACTGGGTAGTTGGTATGCGCTTTAACACGAAAGACGGGCCGTGTAAGGACATTCGGGTGCGCAAGGCCATCTCCCATGCCTTGGATCGAAAGGCCTTGATCAACGGAGTGGCTTTCGGGTTGGGTGATCCGGCCAGTGGTCCTTTCCCTTATGAACACTGGGCCCATAATCCCAATCTCAAGCCGGTGGCCTATAACCCGGAACTCTCCAAGAAACTACTGGCCGAAGCCGGGTATAAAAATGGTTTGACCATCAGGGGATATATGTATAACGAATCCGCTGCCCAGACTGGGGCCGAGGCCATGAAAAATATGTTGGCCAAGGTGGGTATTACCTGGAAGGTGGAGTTACTCGACCCGGCGGCTGCTAGTGAAAAGATGAGAAAGCTCGATTATGATTTGGCCACAAATACCTGGACCTGGATATATGACCCCGACCTTCTGGTCACCGGTTGGTACGATCCCGATGGGGGGTTTAACTTTGGCAAGAGTAATAACAAAAAAGCCATTGACCTGATCGAAGCCGGTCGTGAAGAGGTAAACGAAGCCAAGAGGACCAAGATTTATTGGGAATTGGAAAAGGTGCTCTACGACAGTTATGAGGATGTCTATCTGTATTACCCCAAGGCCGTAACGCTTTTTCGAAAGAACGTCCAAGGATGGAACAATGACATATACCAAAAATTGATAGATATACAATGGTGGACCCATCCACTGTGGTTTAAGGGTGGAAAGAGGTAAAATTTAATACCAAAATAGGGAGTCGAGGATTCCAGGATCAGGGGTGAAAACTTTCATGCCTTTTATTTGAATCCTTGACCCTTTGGCCCCTTGAATCCTTGAAATAATTTTCAAGTGAAGTGGTGCTCATAGTAATCGAGACTGAGAGTTTAAAACGAGCCAAAATCCCCTTAATCTCCCTTTTCCTAAGTTGGAATTTTTATGATTCTCCTTTGAGTAAAGAGGGGTATGGGGATTTTCATTTTTTGTAGGAGGAAGGGCTGTGAAAAATCTGGTATCAAGAAATGAGATGTGGATCGATTCACCCCTGGGCAAGCGTTTACCTGATTCCACCGGATCGCCGGTGGGGGTGGCTCGGCTTGATCCGGAAAAGTCTTATGCCGGTGTAGGGGAGTTACTTCAGCAGGTCATCGATAATTCCAGTCAAGAGGCTTGGGATAAAATCAAGGCCAAGATCGATTATACCTATGAAGGCCTGGATCTTGCCTTGGGACCCCTGAAAGAAGAAACCGGTTTTGAAAAGGAAATCAAGGAGAGGTTAAACCAGGGGCAGAAACTGCTTTTCAAACCCAACCTGGTGGGTGCCATGAGTATTGACGCCCAGACACATGGCGATGCCCTGGGAAGCACAACCAATACCGAATGGGCCTTTATGGCCGCCCTAATGCGCTGGTTCCATGACCGAATGGGTGTTCGTTATCACCAGATGACCCTGGGAGAAGCTGCCACAGCCATGTCGGCCGCGGCCGGCCTGTTCTCCATGATCAACCCCGAGGGGAAAACCGTCACCACCGAGGCCGTCATTGAAGGCCGGTCTGGAGGTTTTTACGGGGGATGGGGTTTTTATTTTGTCCGGAAATACCTGTCCGAATCAGGATTTGATCCGGGCGATGATCCGATGCAGGGATATGAGGCCAGCGTCAATGGAACGTACACCCCGCCGGGACTGGTGAGCAATGAACTAAGGGTCTTTGACCTGAACAGAATTGATGACGATCCCAGGAAAGGCCGGGAGATCAATGTTCCCGGCTGGGCCAATTTCAATACCTTAACCCTTCACAAGGCCATCATTGGAGGAGATCCGACCGATCCTCAGGATCGGCGGAAATATCCCGGGTGTATCCTCGTCAACGTACCCAGGCTCAAAGTTCACAGCCAGGCCCTTTTCACCAACGCTATTAAAAACTTGGGTATCGGTCTCTACCCGATGCAGTTTTCAAGGGGCAACGATTGCAGCTGGGAATACGCCTGTCCCCATCAAGCTGTCCCCGGGATGAAAGGGGGCCTTCCCCACGAGGTCTGGGTACCGGAAATGGATTACGAGGCTTGCCTCCCCCGCCTGGATTCCTCCGGGAAGATGGTTTTAAAAAAGACTGGGGGTCTGACAGGGACCATGGTCGATATCGTCAAGGCTGTGCAGAACCAGGATATCTTTATGATCCATATCGTGGAGGCCATCGAGGCCATTAACATGAACCACATGCCCTCGGAAATGGCCACACGAAACCCGGAAGGATTGATTTTTACCGGCCTGGACCCGGTGGCCGTTGATTTATTGTGTGCCCGGTATATGTTCAGCAATGTGCCTTTAGAGGAAGCCATGAATGTCCCCCTGGACGATGGAGCGGGCGGACATTTCCCGCAATCCGTCCCTGTTCCGACCGTGGAGGGTGAAAATATTGTTACCAAAAATGGATATGATAATCCACTGTCCCGTGACAACTGCTTTGAGCAAGCCGAGCAGCGCGGTCTGGGAAAGAGGTCGTACCATGTACTGGGATGGGACACGATTAGCGACGCCCCACTGGTTTCCCTCGATGGTCATCTGGGAGTCGTGAAAGAAAGTAATTTTATCGGTGTGGTGACCAAAACCCTTTATTTTGATCTTCTGAAATTTCCCTGGGACCTTCAGAAAACCGCTTTCAGCTATTTTTCGGCTAATGACCAATTGACCGGCTCTTCTCTTAAAAAGGACTTCCTGGAAGCCATGGATGAGGATGGCGACGGGGTGGTTACCTTGTGGGAAACAGGCAAGAAAGGATTGGAGTCCATTATGCTTCACCAGGGTGGGTATTCGGTTTATTGCCTGGGAACAGAACTGCTGGGTTATCTCTCCGGAGGGGTTAAGACCCAGATGAAGATGATGAAACTGGGAGACCCCCAAAATAACAGCCGGGGATACGACTTTATGAAAGAATTTTCTCAGGGCACAGTCTGTATGGTGGCTTTAAGAATGTCACAGGTCGAGATGGAGACTCCGGACCTCTTTGTTCCCGACTTGACCTGGGGCAAGGGCAAGTGGCCCAGCTTCCAGATGGCCCAATTTATCTCCATGGGCATGTCGCTTTACGGACAGGGCTTCCCTTTTCAGCCGGGTTTCCCCAGCCTCTATGGCTCGACATTTTTGTATGCCGATTTGACCCAAAGGGAAGGAAAATATTCAGGCGGCCTGTTGAGACCTCAGGACTCGGAGCCCATCATGCGCTATGTAGCTAATGTCCAGAAAGGTGAAGATCAGCCCCTGGATTTCACGTTGTACGTACCTGTCGGATTTGACAACCTGGGCGGGTCCCTCGTGCCGAATGTGGAGGCCACGGATGATCCGGCCAAGATTTTGACCGTTCGGTTCAATGGAGGCCAGGAGGTTTGGGGGGAATTATAGTCGGTAGGAGGTCATATTATGCCGTGGTTTGAGAGAGGCAACGTTCGGCTTTACTATGAAGATGTCGGCCAGGGAGAACCCATCATCACCAATCATGGTCTCAGCGAAGATAGCGGATACTGGAGCGAGACGGGGATAACGGCCAAGCTTGCAGAGCAGTATAGGGTCATTTCCATGGATATGCGCGGCCATGGACGGACGGTCGTCGATGGCCAGCCATACGGTTTTGATGTGGGGACCATGGGGAATGATTTTGGTGCGTTGGCTGATTATCTGGGGCTGGATCGATTCCACATCCTTTGTCATGCGACGGGCGGCATGGCGGCTGTTCGTTATGCCATGACGGCCTCAAAAAGGCTGTTGAGCCTCATGTTGACCGACACCGGTTCGGCCACTGCCCCCGATATGCCGGGGCAGGAGGGGCAGGTTCAGGACCTGGAAGCCCAGAGAGAGGCTTTTATCATGGGGGCGGAAACGCGAAAAACCGTGTCCGTTGAAGACTTAATGACCTATATAAAAGCCGAACCCGGGCCATTTCTTTTCAAGATGGCTGAACACCCGGAAAGTAAGCGCATGTGGGGAATCTATGAAGGATTCCTTCGTAGAAGCGATCCGGTGGCCGTCGGAAATTTCATGTTGAGCTTTTATGCGGATCAGGACCCGATGATTGAGGGGTTAAGGCAAATATCCTGTCCGACTCTGGTCCTTCTCGGGGAGTTCGACCTCGTGTTCTTGGGACCTAGTGATATCCTCGCTCGAGAGATTCCGGATAACAAGCACGTGATTCTAAATGGTGTGGGACATATGACTGCCATCGAAGACCCGGAGAGAACGACTAATGAGATCCTCGATTTCCTGAAGATAGTGGCCGAGACGGGAAAAGCGCAAAGGAAAGGTTAACACCTTTTTAATTGAAAGGAGTTTAACATCATGGTCGAAAGAAAAAGCTTTTTAAGGATTTTTACGAGCCTGGCATTTATTTTGTTTCTAACAGAGGTTCTCCCTGGTATTGGAACAGCCGCGCCGGCGGAAAAAGCCTACATAGGAATGGAATGGGGAACGAAATATTATCCTGCCAAACCGGTGAGGGGGGGTGTTTATAATGCCTCTAGTCCTTTGTATATCGGGCTGATGAACCCCAACCACTGGCCGGTAAACGATTGGGTGACCATGGGGGCTTTTTATGACAAACTCATTGTGACTGATGGGAATTTCAGGCCTACAGTCCCTTGGCTGGCCGAGTCCTGGAAATATTTGAATGAAACGACGGTGATTATGAAGCTTCGCCAAGGTGTTCAGTTTCATGACGGCTCTCCATTCAATGCCGAGGGTCTCAAATACCAAATGGATTGGATTATGAATCCCCAAAACGGCGCCTGGACTAGGGCCTGGATGGAACCGGTCGCTTCCATCGAAGTGATGGACCCCTACACGG
>JBEKPQ010000051.1:0-25279 GCA_049520575.1 Thermodesulfobacteriota bacterium
GGGTAATTGACCACGTCTTCAACCGATATCCCCCGGACGATCAGGCCATTGGCCGCCTTGAAATAGTCGCTAAAAGTCATTCCAATCAATGGTCCGGCTGCCAACCCAATGATACCGACCTAAAAAAGAGTGGAAATCCGTTTTGTAAAGGAGAACACACAGGCAACGATCGAGATGACGATAGATGCGGTGATCGCGAATTTCTCCTATATTGATTTGAAAAGAATTTCCTTTTTGGCGGGGATGGATGGAGTATAAAATGGGGAAGAAATAAGAGTCAAGGAGAAAAACAGAGTAGAAGGAAAACTGGGGAGGGTTCAAGGTGGTCCCAATTTAACCCATTCCCGGTTGACTGGTATCATCCAATTCGTAAAAGTAACAATTGACATCACCGGGGATTAGAGGTTAAAAATAATCAGAATTTCAAGGGGAGGTTTTGGGATGGCCGAAATTCTGGCCTTTGTGCTGGCCGGGGGCAGGGTGGATGAACTCAGTGTTCTGACCTTTGACCGGCCTAAATCCGCTTTGCCTTTTGGCGGGAATTACCGGGTGATCGATTTCGCCTTAAGCAATCTGATGCATGCACGAATAAGGCAAGTGGGGGTCCTGTCTCAATATCGTTCCACTTCTTTGATCACCCATATCGGCAACGGGGCCTCCTGGGATATGACCGGGCGTCACCGTCAGCTGACCTTGCTGCCCCCTTCCACCGGTCAAAAAGATTCCGATTGGTATAAAGGCACGGCCGATGCCGTAGCCCACAACTTGGATTTCATTTATGAGAACAACCCGGATCTGGTCTTGATCCTTTCCGGAGACCACATCTATCGGATGGACTACCGACCATTAATCCAGTTTCACCAGGAACAAAAGGCCGATGTCACGGCCGGTTTTATCAAAGTCCCCAAAAAAGAGGCCCAGCGCTTTGGGCTGGGTGTCATGGAAGAAAAAGAAGGCCGGCCTGGCGGGCGACTGGTTTCCTATCAGGAAAAACCATCTGAGCCCATATCCCAATGGGCTTCTTTGACCATCTATCTTTTTAAGACCGAAGTTTTGCTTAAAATTCTCAAAAAAACCCATCCCCACCAAGAGGGCATTGAATTCGGCCGGGATATCTTCCCTTCGCTGGTTCATCAAAGCCGGGCCTTCGGATATACCTTTTCCGGATACTGGGGCTATACTCGTACCCTGGATGAATATTGGCGGACCCACATGGATCTGTTCGGGGCGACGCCCAAGATTAATCTGAAAGAATGGCAGATTCGAACCAATCTGGAACACGAAAGGATTCAAGAACGGCAGCCAGCTTTGATCGGACCTGACGCCTGCCTGGATCAGGTTTTATTGACCCATGGCTGCAGAGTGGAGGGTACGGTTAAAAGGAGTGTCTTGTTTCCCGGAGTTCAGGTCGAAAAAGGGGCTGTGGTTGAGGATTCGATCCTTTTTTTTGATACCATCATAAAATCAGGGGCCATGGTCAAAAAAACAATCACCGACAACGGGGTAAAAATCGGAGAAAAGGCCAGGATCGGAGGCGGAACCCATCTAATACCCAATCGAAGCTTCCCCTATTTATTGTCTTCCGGTCTTACGGTTATCGGAAGAAATACCCAACTCCCTTCTCGGATTCAAGTCGGGGCTAATTGTATCCTTTACCCCTTCTTGGATGAAAACGCCTTTTATTCTTCTCAAATCCCTTCCGGAGCGACCATATCGTGATTAATACCCTGGTCATGTTACTGGCCGGCGGGGAAGGCAGCCGGCTGAATGTCCTAGTTGATGTCCGGGCCAAACCGGCCGTGCCCTTCGGCGGGATCTATCGCATTATTGATTTCACCTTAAGCAATATCATGAATACAGGGCTGGAACGTATAGGCGTTTTGACCCAATATAAACCTCTTTCTTTGATGAGCCACGTTGGTTTGGGAAAGGCCTGGGATTTTGAAGGCCGGAACCGAGGCATTAAAATTCTGCCCCCCCATACCGGCAGCAAAGATTCCGACTGGTATAAGGGGACGGCTGATGCCCTACGGCAGAACATGAATTTTTTGGACCGCTATGAACCGGAGAATATCCTGATTGTATCCGGCGATCATATCTATCATATGGATTATGGACCGATGATCGCCTATCATAAACAGAATCGGGCCGACCTGACCGTGGCCATGATGGAGGTGCCCAGGAAACAGCTGGTTCATTTCGGAACTGCCCAGGTGGACGGACAAGGACGAATCAGAGGTTGGGAAGAAAAACCCAAAGAGCCCAAAGGGACCCTGGCTTCCCTCGGTATCTATGTTTTTCAAACCTCCTATTTGATAAAGGTTTTACAGGACCCATCGGCCATGGATTTCGGCCGTGATCTTATCCCTTCGGTTATAAAAAAGGATCGTGTTTTTGCCTACCCATTTTCAGGATACTGGCGGGACGTGGGCACCCTGGCCTTTTATTTTGAGGCCCATATGGATCTCTTAAATCCGGCCTCCAAATTAAGTCCTGAAGCCTGGGGTGTGCAAACCAACATGGAAGAAGAGGGATTGAAAGGGGACCGTCCGGCGGTTATCATCGAAAAAGACGCCCGGGTAGTTCGATCTTTTCTCTCGGCCGACACTATTATTGAGGGTAGGGTAGAGGGATCTGTTCTTTCACCCGGTGTCCGGGTCGGTAAAGGTGCCCAGGTCATTAATTCCATTATTATGCACGACTGTCAAGTAGAGGCCGGGGCCTATCTGGACCGGGTTATTATTGATAAAAAGGTGCGCATAGGGAAACAAGCCAGGATAGTCGGTCAGGCGGTCCTTCCAAGCCGGGAATTCCCCGGACATTTAAAAGAAGGTTTAACCTTGATCGGGAAAGGGGCGTCTATACCTGCAAAAAGTATGATTTACGGCAATTCTGTCATATACCCGGCGGTCGAGGAAGGAGATTTTAAGAGTTTGGTGGTGGCCGAAGGGGAGACGGTGAGGAAGAGATAGGATTATTTCGCAGGTTGCTGAAAAAGGCCCATCTACGGCGTTGCCCTTATCCCTCGTCATTGCGACGTACTTCTATGTACGACTCTTTCCTCAGAATTTCGGGCGCCTTGTATCTGAACCTTTTTGAGCAACCTGAAAAAAAAGAGTTTTTCTTCATCCTTTTAGGATTTCGGAATACGGGATGAGGAAGGATTTATTGGGGAGCTTTTACTCCGAGCTAAGAACTCCGGATTCCGAACTTGTTCTGCCGAAGGCAGAAGGCTTAACGACAAAAAGTTTTTTCATATTAAAAGTTAATATAATACGGGGGAGAATTATGAAAAAGAAGGTTGTTGTATTATTAACTGTATTGTTCAGCCTTTTTATCTGCCGGATGG
Organism: Thermodesulfobacteriota bacterium; assembly: GCA_049520575.1. Lineage (GTDB taxonomy): Bacteria > Desulfobacterota > RBG-13-43-22 > RBG-13-43-22 > RBG-13-43-22 > RBG-13-43-22. Next base: position 3,350 of record JBEKPQ010000051.1, read on the forward strand.
TATCGGCCGAGGAATGGGATCTGAAGACTTGTCTGGACATTGGGTTGAAGCAGAATCCAACGATCCAGGCAGCCATGCAAGGGATTGAAGGGGCGAAGGCCCGGGTGAAGCAAAACCAGTCCGCCTATTATCCCACCTTGTATGGTGAGACTGATTACAACCGTTATAACGATCTGAGTTCCGTAAATAGTGCTCCTTCAGTGAATACTTCGTATAGCAGCCTGAGTTCCGTAAGTAGTGCTCCTTCAGTGAATACTTCGCCTATCGATCTTACCACTTATTATCTCGGCCTGTCGCAAAATATCTACGATTTCGGCCGTCGGGAATATAAAATTCAGGCTTCGAAGGAAGATTTGAAGACCTATCAGTGGACATTAAAAGATACCCGGCTTTCGGTGATCGATAATATTCGGCAAGCCTATTACGGAGTTTTACTGGCCCAACGAGTGGTTACGTTTAGTCGAGAGGACTTGGAACGAACCCGTGAGCATTTTAACCAGGCCAAGGGTTTTTACCAGGTAGGATTGAAGGCCAGGATAGATGTGACCCAGGCTGAAGTGACGGTCATCACAGCCCAAAAGGCCTTGCTTCAGGCAGAGAACAACGTACGGGTAGGGTGGGTTACCTTGGCGGCAGCCATGGGGTTAGATCAGCCCAAAGGTTATACTTTAAAGGACGACCTGGAAGCAGGTCGGGTGGACTGGAAACTGGAAGATCTCCAGAAGGAGGCCTTGGAGAAGGATCCGATATTAAACCGGCTCAGGGTTACTATCAAGTATTGGGAGGTCCAAAAAGAAGAGGCCAAGAGGGAGTTTTGGCCTACCCTAACCGGCACAGCCAAATACGGGTGGAACGTCGGCACCTATTATTCCAATGATGAGACCTGGAATGTGGGCCTGCAACTGAATATCCCGATCTTTACCGGTTTTCTAAAAGAGTTCAAATTGGTTGAAATCCAGGCTAACCTAAGCCAGGCCAAGGCGAATGAAGAGATCCAGAAACTGCAAGTTATCAGTAATCTCCAAAGCCAGTATCTTAATCAAGTGTTGGCGGAAAAACAGATCGATGTAGCCAGGGAATCCTTGCGGAGTGCCAAGGAGAATCTGGATCTGGCCGAAGGGCGTTACAAGGCCGGAGTGGGGGCTATGCTGGATGTCACCGATGCCCGAAGTTCCTATCTTCAGGCCCAGAACGATGACAGCCAGGCCTTGTACAATTATGTGACCACCCGCTATAAGGTTGAGAGGGCAATTGGAAGGGAATAGATTTCCAAAAAGCATCTTGACAAAGGTTTAGTATGAAAATAAGGTTCGAGGATTCAAGGGTTCAAGAAAAGGCACAAGGTTCAGGGAAAACCGTGTACCGTAAACCTTACACCTTAAATCAGCAGCGTCGAGAGCTTTGAAAAATGTTCAATGTTGTTCAAGGTCAAGGAAGACGAAAATTTTAACCACAGGAATACATTTAGTATTTCGAGGATTAAAATTTGAGTCTGACGCTGAGATTGGGCAAAAGGGGATGTTTTTCAAAGCTCTCGCTTCCTCGAACCCTATTAAGAGATCTGTTATCCTGTCTCCCGGAAGGTCATCTTTAATTCATAAACTCCTTGTGCTCCTTGCCGTTGTATGTCAAACCCCATCTTCTCAAATAAATGGAGCATCGGTCTGTTTTCGATTAGGACTTCGGCCGTAAAACCTAACAGACCCTCGCGTTTGGCCAGATAGGTTAGATATAAAAGCAGTTCCGTACCGATCCCTTTTTCCTGATATTCTTCACGGGTAGCCTGGGCCACTTCGGCCGTGTGGGTATTGGGGTCGATATAATATTGTCCGAGGGCGACGACTTTTTCCCTCTCTTCCTCTTTGATGCAGGCCAGGATGATCATTTCCTTGGTATAATCAATAATCACATATTCCTGCAGCCGCTCGTGGGGCATATCCCGGCGAAAAGAAATGAACCGGCGATACATGCTTTGATCGGAAAGGGAGTAAAAAAATTCTTTTAATAAAGGTTCATCACTGATTTTTACCGGGCGCAGAAAGAGTTGCAGCCCTTTCGGTGTAGTTCGATAGATTTCCAAATGTTCCGGATATTCCCCCTTTTCTCCGGGGATGAAGGCCTGGTCCCCATAGATGAGATTGGCCTTTTTGGCTTCTTCGATCAACCAGGGGCGAAAATCAGGATGGGCAATGGAAATCAAAGCCATGGCCCGTTCTCGAATATTTTTCCCATGAAGGTAGACGATCCCGTATTCCGTCACTACATAATGAACATCGCCGCGCAGGAGGGTTGCACCGGCCCCTTCCCGCAGGAAGGGAACGATTCGGGACACCTTGCCCCATTCGGCAGTGGACTGGAGGGCCAGGATGCTTTTTCCGCCCGGGGCCAGAACGGATCCACGCATGAAATCCGCTTGCCCTCCGATCCCGCTGTAGAAGGTCTTGCCCAAGGATTCGGCGGTGACCTGCCCGGTCAGATCAATCTCCAGGGCGCTGTTGATGGCGGTCATGTTTTTTTGTTGGGCGATGATCAGGGGATTATTGGTATAATCGATCGTCCGGAATTCCATGCTTGGGTTGTCGTTGATGAACTCGTAAGTCTTCCGGTGACCCATACAGAAGGTGGCTACGGTTTTACCCCGGTTTAAGGTCTTTCGGTTGTTGTCGATCACGCCCTTTTTCATCAATTCCACTAAACCATCGGTCAGTAATTCGGTGTGAACCCCGAGATGTTTTTTTTGACTCAAGTTGTCCAGAATGGCATTGGGGAGACTCCCATAGCCTACCTGAATGGTATCCCCGTCCTGAACAATACGGGCCACGTATTTCCCGATCAGCTGAGCCGTTTCGTTAGGAGCAACCGCTTCATATTCCAGAAGAGGCTCATCATGATAAATAAGAAAATTGATATCGTTGATATGGATGAATCCATCTCCATGAACCCGGGGCATATTGGGATTGACCTGGGCAATGACCAGGGAAGCCTTTTCCAAGGCGGCTTTCACAATGTCCACGCTGACCCCTAGGCTTAAATAGCCATGATTGTCCGGCAGGGAAGTCTGGATCAGAGCAACATTGATAGGGACCAGCCCTCGGCGGAACCATTCGGGAACATTGGATAGAAATATAGGGGTATAGTCGGCCAGCCCCCGATTGACCGCCTCCCGAGAATTGTTTCCAACAAAAAAAGAATTATGGCGGAAATTGGTTTTAAATTTTTCATCCGTATAAGGAGCGACCCCCAGGGTCCAGACATGAAGGACTTCCGCATCAAAAAAGGCCTTGGGGTTTGATTCCACAAAACGAATCAGGGATTGAACCAGATACTGGGGTTCACCGCAGCCGGTGCTGATAAAAATGCGGTCGCCCCGATGGATATGACTGAAAATTTCTTCTTCGGAGATGAACTTTTCCGGAAAACCCTTTTTCATTTCCTGAAAAACGCTGTTATCCAGTCCCAGAACCATTGGCGGACTCCCTTCTGTTTTTTTTAATTTCCCATGAGGAAATCATAGGCGATGACATGAAAAATACAAGAAAAAATTATGAGTTGGGAAGTAAATAGCCTGGTCAAAAAGTTCTCTTTGCCTTTCGGGTATTAAACAAGCCAATAAGAGGAGACAAGGAGAAAAAACTAAACGTGTGAAGAAATGTGAAGAAAAAGGTCTATATATTATCTGAAATTTAAATAAAAAACCACAAATTTTCACAGGCCTCAACCGGCTCAGAAGGCTTTATTTTTTACCAGTTTTCATAACCTCCGCTATTTCTCTTTCGGTAAAAAACTCCGGCGACTGAAAATTTCGGGTGCTGTTTTCCAATGGGCGTAATTCAGGGACATTGGCCTTGGAACTGATGCCCAATTCCTTAAAACGCCTGGCCGTCACCAGGACCCGGCTTTCCAGGGAGCCGACGGCCTCATTATAGGCATGAAGGGACTTATCGAGATGCCTTCCCAATTCGGCAAAATGGACGGACAACTTGACCAGACGTTCATAAAGGGTTTTTCCCATTTCGCTGATGGCCTGGGCATTTTCGGCCAGGGCTTCCTGACGCCAGCCATAGGCTACGGCCCGCAAAAGCGTAATCAGGGTGGTGGGTGTGGCCAGAATGACTTTTTGATTCACTCCCTCTTCGATCAAATAGGGGTTTTGTTCCAGGGCAGCGCTGAAGAAATTTTCTCCCGGTAAAAAAAGGATTACAAATTCCGGGGCCTCGGGAAACTGATCCCAGTAATTTTTGGCGGAAAGTTTTTGCATGTGCGATTGGATCAGACGGGCATGGTCCCGCAGTTTGGTTTTTCGTTCCTCTTCGGTCGGGGCCTCGAGGGAATCCAGATAGGACTGCAAGGGGGCCTTGGAATCCACGACCACCACCTTTTTATTGGGCAATTGAACCTTCATATCAGGGCGTAAATTCCCTTCCTCGCTTTTTACCGATTCCTGCTCAAAAAAATCGCAATGTTCGGACATCCCGGCCAATTCCGCCACCCGCTTTAAAGTGATTTCCCCCCATCTTCCCCGGACCTGGGGTGACCTCAAGGCCTTCACCAGGTTACCGGTTTCCTGTTGAAGTTGTTTTTCGGCAACGGCCATGGTTTCCAGATATTGGCTAAGACTGCCGTAAGCCTGCTGGCGGGACATTTCCATGGCTTGGACCTGTTGAACATATTTTTCCAGGGTTTCCTTTAACGGGGCGATGGTGCCTTCCACGGCTTTTTGGCGTTGTTCCAGATCTCCTTTGGCCTCGGACTGAAATTTTTCCAGGGTGGCCTTGGCCAGGTCTAAAAACTGCTGATTGTTGCTTCTCAAACATTCGGCCGACAGGGCCTTGAAGGCATCCTCCATTTTTTTGGAAGCTTCATTCAGGAGCGCAATTTTTTCCTCCATGGCCTGACGTTCTTTATGCAAAAGGGTTTCCAGTTCGGTTTGGACCTGTTTCAGATCGGTAATCTCTTCTCTTAATCCTTTCACTTCCGTTTCCAGTTCCCGATTGTCGACCGTTAAACCCTGGAGCTCGGATTCCCGTGATTTGATCCGTTCCCCCAAAACGGCCAGTTCCGATTGATAGGGCTGGATGCCTTCGGAAATTTTCTGAGAGGTTTTCAGTCGGAAGACTATCCAGGCCAATACTGAGCCGAAAATGAAGCCCACAAGAAAAACCCCAAGGGTGTAATAATTAATCACGGTCTCCTCCTTGTTTCGGATTTAGGCAAGAGGCATGCCTCTTGCCTCGTGCCTTTTCATTTCCACAATAATTCCTCTTCTTGCAAGACTTTGATCCGGTCCCGCAGTTCTGCGGCCTCCTCAAAATCCAGACGGACGGCCGCATCTTTCATCCTTTTTCTGAGCTGTTTGATAAGAAGAGGGATTTGTTCGGGCTCGGCAAATTCTTTTTGTTTATCCCTGGCAATGGGAACAGTAACATAATCGGCCTCATAGACCGAAGACAGAATATCCTGGATCGATTTTTTAATGGAAGTGGGTGTTATTTTATGTTTTTTATTGTAGGCCAATTGGATTGCCCGGCGCTTTTGCGTTTCATCGATGGCCTCCTGCATGGAACGGGTAATCTGGTTGGCATAAAAATAGACCTCTCCGAAAACATTTCGAGAGGCCCGGCCGCAGGTCTGGATCAGGGACCGGGTGGAGCGTAAGAACCCTTCCTTGTCGGCATCCAGGATGGCCACCAAGCTGACTTCAGGCAGGTCCAGCCCTTCCCGCAGGAGGTTGATTCCTACCAGGCAATCGAAGGCACCCAGACGTAAATCCCTAAGGATCTCGATCCGCTCCAAAGTATCGATGTCGGAATGAAGATAGCGGACCTTTATCCCTAATTCCTGGTAATATTCGGTCAGATTCTCAGCCAGACGTTTGGTCAGGGTGGTGACCAGGATCCGTTCCTGGCGGGAGACCCTTTTGTCGATCTCTTTTTTCAGATGCTCCACCTGGTTGTCGGCCGGAAAGACCTGGATATGGGGATCCATCAATCCTGTTGGCCGGATGATCTGTTCGGCCACTACTCCCCCTGATTTTCTCAGTTCGTATTCGGCCGGTGTGGCCGAGACATAAATGACCTGGTTGACCAGGGTTTCAAATTCTTGGAAATTCAAGGGACGGTTGTCCAGGGCCGAAGGGAGTCTGAAACCGTATTCGACCAGGGTCTGTTTGCGGGAACGATCCCCCCGGTACATACCCTGGAGCTGAGGTACCCCTAAATGGCTTTCGTCAATAAAAAGGAGAAAGTCCCCGGGAAAATATTCCAGGAGGGTAGGGGGGGGCTGGCCGGGTTGCCGGCCGGTGAGGTGCCGGGAATAGTTTTCTATGCCGTGGCAGTAGCCGAGTTCCTTCATCATTTCCAGATCAAACCGGGTTCGTTCTTCGATGCGCTGGGCCTCCAGAAGTTTATCCCGGGAGCGGAAAAAAGCGATCCGTTCTTCAAGTTCTTGTTCGATGGCCTGAAAGGCCTGCTCCATCCTCTCCCCAGAAGTCACATAATGGCTGTTGGGAAAGATATGGGTCTGCTCCAATCGTTCGATTTTTTTGCCTCGCAAGGGATCGATCATGGAAAGGGATTCGATGGAATCGCCGAAGAAGGAGATACGCAGGGCTTGATCTTCTTCGTAAGCCGGAAAGACTTCCACCACGTCCCCCCGGACACGAAAGGTCCCCCGATGGAAGTCGAAGTCGTTTCGTTCATATAGCATGGACACCAGTTGGACGAGAACTTCTTCTCTTCTTATTTCCTGGTTCTCTTTTAAAGACAAGAGCATCCCCTGATAGGCCTCGGGGGATCCCAGGCCGTAAATGCAAGAGACGCTGGCCACAATCAGGCAATCGCTGCGGGTCAACAGAGACCGGGTGGCCGAATGGCGCATTTTATCAATGGTTTCGTTGATGGAAGAGTCCTTGTCGATATAGGTGTCGGTCTGGGGGAGGTAGGCCTCGGGTTGGTAATAGTCATAATAACTGACGAAATATTCAACCGCATTGTCCGGGAAAAAAGATTTGAATTCTCCATAAAGCTGGGCGGCCAGGGTCTTGTTCGGGGCCAGGACCAAGGTCGGTTTTTTAACCTGGGCCACCACCTGGGCCATGGTGAAGGTCTTCCCCGAACCGGTGACCCCCAAGAGCACCTGATGGGTCAATCCCTGTTCAACCCCTTGAATTAATTGCTCAATGGCCTGGGGCTGATCTCCCTTGGGAAGGAATTCGGAAATGAGCTTAAAAGCTTGCTTCATTGCTTGATATTATCCTGTTTTTAACTAATCCTTCAAGGTCTTTCTTTAAATATCCTTCCATTTTGTTCTTTAATTGTATATAGTACAGAAAAAACAAAATAAAAATTCTTTTGATTGCATTTCGGTTGACTATTTAAAAGAAAAGAGGATTCAAAGAAACTGCCGGCATAAGGTATAAGGTGTACGGTAGACGGTTTTTCCTTGAACCTTGAACCTCAGACCTTTTCTTGACCCCTTGAATCCTAAAAATAATTTTCAGCCGGAAACCGGAAGAATTTTTTATTAAAATAAGGAGGAGTAATATGGGTACAAATTTTTTCAATCGAGACGATCGGGACCTGAGGTTTGTTCTTTTTGAATATCTCAAAATCGCCGATCTTTTAAAGTATGAGGCCTTCAAGGATTTCAGTCTGGATGATTTCGAGATGATCATCCAGGAGGCTATGAAGGTCAGTAAAGAGGTCATAGGCCCGACTAATCAGGATGGGGACAAGGAAGGTTGTACCTATGACAATGGAGAGGTCAAGGTCCCTAAATCCTTTCATCAAGTCTGGAAGGTGATGAAGGAAAACAGCTGGATTTCCCTGAACGGCAATCCCGAATTCGGGGGCCAGGGTCTGCCGAATGCCCTGACCGGATTGATCAACGAATTGTTTATCGCCGCCAATATGGCCTTTATGACTTATCCGGGCTTAAGTATTTCCAACGCCCGGGTCATTGAACACCACGGGACTGAGGAGGACAAGGCACTTTTCCTGGAAAAATTGAATACCGGCGTATGGACTGGCACCATGTGCCTGACCGAACCTAATGCCGGCTCTGATGTGGGCAACACGCGAGCCAAGGCCGTGCCTGACCCGAATTCCAAGGATCCACGAATCTATAAAATTGAAGGCAACAAATGTTTTATCACCTGCGGAAATCATGATTTGGCCGAAAATATCATCCACCTGGTCCTGGCCAAGATCGAAGGAGGCCCGCCGGGTACCAAAGGGATCTCTCTTTTTATCGTTCCCAAGATCTGGGTCAGCCCCGATGGAACCCTGGGGCAACCCAATGATGTCTTTTGCAGCAGCATTGAACACAAAATGGGCATCCACGGCTCCTCCACCGCATCCCTGATCTTCGGGGAAAAGGGGGGCTGCCGGGGCATGCTGCTGGGCCAAGCTCACAGCGGCATGGCCAAGATGTTCGAGATGATGAATGAGGCTCGGATGGGCTGCGGGGTCCAAACCTTGGGCTTGACCGCCGCCGCCTACGACACTGCCCGCCAATACGCCAAAGAAAGGGTTCAGGGGCCTCTGCTTACTAATCGTCGAGGGGAATCCGTGACGATTATTCAACACGAAGACGTGCGGCGAATGCTCATGAACTTGAAATCAGGAACCGAAGCCATGCGGGCCATGATCGGCAAGCTCTTCTATCTGATTGATATTTCGGAGTACGATCCCGACGAAGCCGCCCGGAAAAAGGCCGACAGCCAGGTGGAACTGCTGACACCCTTAGTCAAGGCCTATATTTCCGACTTTGGGTACATGCTGATCCGGGATGCCATCCAGGTCCTGGGTGGTGTCGGCTATTGCCAGGAGTTCCCGGTGGAGCAATATGCCCGGGATTGCAAGATTGTTTCCATCTGGGAAGGGACCAACTATATACAGGCCCAGGATCTGTTTGGCCGCAAGCTGACCCTGAACGGCGGCCAGACTTATCAGGATTGGATTCAGGGGATTATGACCTTTGCCGAACAGCATAAAGCTGATCCGGATTTTGGAAAGGATTGTGAACTTCTTCTCAAAGCGGCCCAGGCCACCAATGATTTTCCGACCCGCTATATGCAGTATTTTTCGGGAGAGAAGATCCGATTGGTACCTTTAACCGCCACCCGTTTCCTGGATTGTTTCGCCGAAACCCTGATGGCCAATCTGATGTTGGAAGAGGGCCTAGTGGCCCGGGAACAGTTGAAGGGCGTTGCCGCTGATTCTACCGACGGTATCTTCTACCGCGGGAAAATAGAAACGGTCAAATTCTTCTGCCGGAATATCCTGCCCAATGTCTTTGCCCGTCATCTCAGCCTTGAGATGGAAGACACTTCGGCCATCGACATCGCGGAAGCAGCCTTTTAAATCCAGACCGGATTTTATTCAGACCTAAAAAAACCCCCTCTCATCCGGAGGGGGTTTTTTTATTGTCAGCAAAAAACAAAGGATATTAATATTGGCAACCCGTTCGAGGCCATTCGGAAGTTGATAAATCTGCCGGAACTCTCTTTACTCCCAAAACATAAAAAGGGCATCCTTGTTAACTTCAGACACCTTCTCATTCATTCGATACGGCCCTCCCTAATAGTTCTTTGAGAAATTGCGCCGCTTGGTCATGAATTCCCGGAACCGTGTTTTCGCTTGGTCCGGCCACATTAAGAATTTCAATATTGTTTTTCTCTCCCCATTCTCTGGCAATAGGGGGATCTATTTTGTTGTCCAAGTCAATTATCAGATAAGGTTTTTTATATTCAATGGCTAACTGTACTGTTAGGGCAGTCCCCCCGCTTACCGGTCCCTTAGTCAAAACAAGGGTTCCATCAGCTTCCCTTACATTCTTCTCCGTCCTATGCGGGTAATTGGGGGAGAGTGTTTCTTTTAGTGGATACTTAAGGTCAATTGGGCCATCCTCAGCCTTTCGGCCATTCGGACACCAGCCCCCACCAGGAATACTAAGTTCTAAGGCCACGTCTAGGGCTGCCCTATCAACTCCGGTTTGGCCACCTGAGATAATTTTAGAAAATATTATAACCATATTGAGATTTAGCATTTTCCCTTTAGAGAACCAGATAAACCCCAAGATCCGATCGTATTTTTCCTACTTGGCCACCTGATTCAATGGACTTCTTGAATAAAGGCAAGATTAGCCCGAATGGTTTCTATTTGCAAGAGGTATGAAAAAAACTGGCAGACCCTTTTTGTTTTGGGATTTTACCTCTAAGTTTTGATTGGGATCTTGACTGAAAGCAAATGATAAGGGTTGAAAGTTAGCAGAACACTGGCGGCCATCGACATCCAGGAAGCGGCCTTATAAACCAGACCGGGTTTTAACCAGACCTAAAAAACCCCCTCTCATCCGGAGGGGGTTTTTTGTTTCTGAAATTGATAAGTTGATAGAGTTATTTTGATGGAGGGATTTAAGCTATCTTAAGGCCAGGTCAAAGGGTTTGGTAGCAACCCGCGAAGCAACAGCCTTAGACAAACAGGTGTTCGATCATCCTGTTGAGCATCGGCGTCCCTCTGACTTCGGTCTCAAAGAGGGGTATGGTTGCCCTGACCTTGTCGCCAAAGATATTCCAGATTTCTTCCATATGCTCATCCTGCATCTTAACCCGGTTATGTACGAATTCTGCGGCATCTTTTCCCACCTGATCCTTCTGGATGATACCGTTGACCACCACACCGCCGACAGGTATGCCGAATTCATAAAACCAATTGATGAACCGGGTAATCACGGCGATGGGAAGGGCCTCGGGCAGGGTGGCAAAAAAGAAGGCCGTGAGATGGTTATCGGTCAAGAGACTCTGGGCCCTGGCCATACGGTCTTTAAATTTTAAGAGATAATCCATTAAAGGATCCTGCTCTTTTTTTTTGGAAAAGGATAGGGCTTCTCTGAGTGTTTTGGCCTCGTCCCTGCTTTTCAGCATTTTCTCAACCCAGAGGGAATAGACCTTGGACATACCGAGAAGACGCCGGGCGTTGGCCGTGGGGGCGGTATCGAAAACATAAAAGTCATATTCGTCTTTGAACATCAGGTCGGTCATGTTTTCAAACATGGCTGACTCTTCAAAGGCCGGATTCATAGTGGCCGATTCCACAAAATCATCCGCCTTGGTGGTAAGGTCGGCGAATTTCAAAAACCAGTTGATCTTCTCCCGGATCTCGTTTTTCGACCGCTCGATGGTATCGTGAGTGTCGATTTCAAAGGCATAGCAGAGCTTTTCATCGCACACACTGACCTCTTTTCCAAAGACGTCCTGTTCGAAGAGATTGGAAAGGCTGTGAACGGGGTTGGTAGAAGTCAGCAAGGTCTTTTTCCCCTGCTTAGCTGACCAGAGGGCGGCGGCACCGGCCATAACCGTTTTTCCCACCCCCCCCTTGCCGCCAAAGAAGATATACTTCATTTGAGGATGATCTTTCATATATTGGGTCATGCTCTGTGTTATTCGATCCATACCGAGGCTCCTAACAGGTTGCTGAAAAAAGCCCATCTACTGCGTTGCCCTTATCCCTCGTCATTGCGACGTACTTCTATGTACGCCTCATTCCTCGGAATTTCGGGCGCCTTGTATCTGGACCTTTTTGAGCAACCTGTAAAAATAGAGTTTTTCCGCATCTTGATAATTCTCTGCTGAGGGGCCTTTTAAAACATCCCTTTAGCGATTTTCAATCGCGGGGTATCTTTTAAAACATTTTTTCGGCCAGTTTTTCAATCATCTCCAGGCCGGTCACATCCCGTTCCATTTCCGGTACATAGGCCAGGATTTGATTTTTAAAGGTGTCGTCAATAACTTTTAGATAGTGTTCCTGCATGACCAGGCGGTTTTTAAGGTACTCGGGAATCTGTTGCTGTTTCAACTCCTCCGGTAAAACCCGGTTGACGATATAACCGCTTAAGGGGACATCGAATTTGGCAAAAAGACCTGCCGCCTTGAGGGTGTCGTCAATCACCATCTCCTCGGCCGTGACCACAAAAAAGAAGGCCGTCTTTTCTTTGTCGGTCAGTATGGCCGAGGATTTGTTGATTCGGTCTTTGATATACAGTAGCTCATTTAAAATGGCATCTTCATCTATCGTCTTCTCACGGCGCATCACGGCCGCCACCTGGTCATACTCCCGCATCTGTTGCCGCAGGTTGGTGATCTTGTCTATCCATTCATCATAGACGGAGGCCATGCTCAGATAGTACAGGGCATGTCCCAAGGGCACCAGGTCATAGATATAATAGTCGTAGCCCCCTTTGACCACGATATCCACAACCTCATCGAAGATGGCGCTTTCTTCCATGGCCGGTTCGGCTGCGGCGGCCTGGATGTAACTTTCGATCTCTTCCGGGATTTTATCCATACCGTACATGTCAAATATCTTCTGCCTGATCTCCTGTTGATATTCCTTCACCCGGCGGTCGGCATCGATTTCCTGGGCGTAAAGATTGGGCATGATCTCCGTAGGACCCTTTCCAAAGATATCTTTTTTGAAGATATCGCTTAAGGAAGCCTGCGGATCTACGGAAAAGACCAGGACGCGCTTGCCTTGCTTGGCCAGATAATAAGCGGTGGCCGCAGAAAAGGTAGTTTTGCCGAGGCCACCTTTTCCACCGAACATGATATACCGTCTCTCCGGATATTGTTTAAATATCTTGGCTAATGAAATGGGACCCACCTCCTTAATTAAAATAGAGGGTTCAAGGATTCAAGGGTTCGTGGGTTCAAGAGATTCCTTTCCCCGACTTTCACTTGAATCCTGGAATCCTCGAATTATTTAGGCCAAGGCGTCGGTAAAATCCTTTTCCTTCAGCATTCGCCGTTTCCAGGTGGAGATCTGGGGAACCACATAAGGCAACAGCCTTAAAGAGTAGTATGGTGGCAGAATGGGAACGCCCAGCATATCTCCCATGGTAATCAGGATAAAGAGGTGCTCCATGCTTGCCCGTGACTTAAGAGCAAACCGTGCCGAATCGTGGGCAGCCACTCCATAGACAACTTCTTTAATGGCCTGGAAAAAACCGCCTTTTTTTTTGTCATCTTCCATGATACTTATGCTTTCCTTCTTTTCAAATTAAATTCTTATGACTTGATAAGACACTCCAAGACTTGAAAATGTAAGGGTTCAAGGATTCAAGGGGTCGAGGACCGCAGGGCGGAGTGAAAGGCTTGGAAGTTAAAACCCTGGAATCCTCGACCCCTTTTCGGGTAATAAAAATTTTATGCCTGTGCCGGTGCCGACTGGTCATTCAAAGCCCGGTAGCGGTTAAGGGCTTTGACACCATCTATAGCCAAGAGAATGGCGGCAATGACTAGGAATAATCCTACCAGTCCCATTAGGGTGTTTCCTATCAGGTCCCCTCCTTTGACCGCACCTGAAAAAACTTTTTGCAGCAGGTCATAAGAGGTATAAAGCAGAGCGGCTATGGTGGTTATAAACATAAAGATCATCGGGTAGAAGGTCCACTTGGCCGGTTTGCCTTCGGACATGAGCCAGACCGTTATCAACAACAGGGCCAAAGAGGCCATGAGCTGATTAGCCCCTCCAAAAAGAATCCAGAGATACTGCCACCATCCGGTCAACACGATTACTATGCCGAGGAGGCTGGCTATAAAAGTACCCACATGGGCATTTCTAAATACCGGGCTAATATCTCTTAGCAGTTCCGAAGTAGCGACCCTCATGAAGCGGATGACCAACTGCATAATGGTGATGGCCAAAAAGATCATCATAACGCTGCCGTAGGATTTACCTAAACCTTCAGGAAGTCCAAGGGCGCCGAGGAATTTAGCTACCCCCCCGGCAAAAATAGGGCCCGGCCCCTTGACGATGGCGGCTCCATATTCACCGGCCGAGGCATAAATAGTTCCGGCGATAATCAAGGCAAATAAGGCCAGCATCATTTCTACAAACATAACTCCGGCACCGACAGGTCGGGCATCCATCTCATTTTCCAATTGTCTGGCTGTTCCAGAACTCGATACAATGCTATGCCAGCCGGAGATCGCGCCGCAGGCAATGGTGACAAACATGATGGGCCACAACGGGCCAATCTTGATAAAAAAACCGGTATAGGCCGGAAGGGTAAAATTGGGATGAACGATAAAAATACCGATAATACCGAAAAAGAGTCCAAAGAATACGATATAAGAGGCCACATAATTGATGGGAAGGGCAAACCGCCAGATGGGCAGTACGGCCGCGAAATAACAGAAGACGAAGGCGGCAATGGCCCATAAGACCCTGCTGTTGGAAAGGTTCACCCCCAGTATCTTGTCGGAAGGGGCCTGTGTCCCGACCCAAATGCCGATGAGGGCAATAACTACTGTGACTACCGTGGTCAGGATAATGTCTTTTTTCCAGCGGTAGATCATCTGGCCAGCCAATATCCCGCCAATGGTTAAAAATAGCCAAGCCATCGGGGCTGCTTTCAAACCGATCGCAGTACTCACCACAGTGCTTCCGAAAGCCCCGGCAATAAGGAGAAGGTAAAAATAGATAAACGAGAGAAGAATGATCCGGGCCCGCGGTGAAATGAGCTTATGGCTTAAACCCCCGAAAGAAGCCCCGTCATTTCTCATAGCCATCACCGAGCTGGAGTAATCCTGAACCCAGCCGATGAACAAGGCCCCACCTAGGATCCAGATCAAGGCCGGAAGCCAGCCCCACTGGATGGCAATGATCGGTCCGATAATGGGGGATGCACCGGCGATGGATTTGAACTGATAGCCGAAGAGGATGTTTTTACTGGTGGGCATGAACTCAACCCCGTCCATATACATCTTCGCCGGTGTTGCTTTTTTGGGGTCGGATTTAATGACTTTGGTATCTATATACCTCGCATAAAAACGATAACCGATAAAGGCAACGAGAAAACCTAAAACAAGGACAATGACTGAATTCATAATTTCCTTACTTCTTTTATAAGGTTTAAAACGCTTTTGCTAAATATCGTCTGAGTTCCGCCTTAATAATCTAAGGCTATTTTTTATAATTAAGAAACTCCAATGTCAATATAAATATAGGCCATAAATTTAGTTATTCACTATGAAAATATGAAGGATTTTCTCGAGTCAGACAGGGAGAGGGATTAGATTCTTACATCGCTGAAGCTCAGCGGGCGACATAGCCGATCCGCTGCAGCGTGATGTTAAATTTTTAATTTTGATCATTTTTCAGTTTGTTAAATGCCCAAACATCACAGTCGACGTCACTGTACTCTAGGTAAATAGTATGGGCGCATTCGTGGAAACCCAAATGCTTTACGAATAGTTCATCATCTTTCAAAAGCTCAACATCTTTAGGACGTATGCCTCTTTCAACCATTAAGTCCAAAATTGATTTTTTTCAGCATTAGATATCTTTATTCTAAAAGAAGTATTAGATGTTTGTTTGTTGCTCTATTACGCAAAGACATGCCGGGACTGAATGGTGAATATTTATTGCTTTCAATTTTATGAGTTTTACACTAATCCAATATAGATGGAACTATTTCTATTTGCTCTACCGTCTCAGTGAAACGGTTTGCTATTGTAATGACGGCAGCCTTATATTTCCGAACGTTAATCATTCTTTTATAAGTTTAACATATTTTATCAGACAATCTATATTTTTTTCAACGCGTAGAATTCAGAAGCCAGGATCCAAAACAAAAACTTTTTATCGGTTCATTATAATGAATTACGGCTCCTGTTTACTGAATTCCGAAATTTCCAAAATCTAATTGGTTATATAGACAGGCAGATGATATGGGAGTGTATAAGGCCTTAAAGACATTTTCTTGCCTGTTGATTGATATTTCCCCATTCGATGGTTATAATAAAAATAAATGATTTCCAACAGATTTGGTCCAGAGATAAAGAAAGATTGAAGATTCCTGAACCAAGTTGGTAACCCAGCGAAAACAGGATTTAAATCTGCAAGCTCTTGTTTTCCTATAAATTTAAGATGAGAGTTTTATCCTGAAAGGAGTATCGGGTGTCAAAAAAAGATCGATCAAAGAAATTCGAAAATGGGGATTTCAAGGTAACCCAGGAACCTTTTTATCTTACCCAGGGAAACGAGATCATCATGTTTGAAGCGGCTCATAAAAACAAGCTGCCGGTTTTGCTCAACGGCCCGACGGGAAGCGGGAAAACCAGGCTGGTTGAGTACATGGCCTGGCGGTTGAGGCTGCCCCTTTACACGGTGGCCTGCCACGACGATCTGAGCGCCAACGATTTGACCGGTCGCTATATCATCAAGGGTGACGAAGTAGAATGGATAGATGGGCCGCTTCTGATGGCCGTTCGTGAAGGGGGCTTGGCCTATCTGGACGAAGTGGTTGAAGCCCGAAAGGATGTGACCGTGGTCATCCACCCCCTGACGGACCATCGGCGCTGCATGCCGGTGGAAAAACGAGGGAAGATCTTTCATGCCCCGGAAGACTTTATGCTGGTCATCAGTTACAATCCCAATTATCAGAGCGTGCTCAAAGAGCTGAAGCCCAGTACCAGGCAGCGTTTCGTATCGATCAATCTGGGTTGGCCGAAGGAGGATCTGGAAGTGCTTATTGTCAGCCGGGAAGCCGGGGTGGATGAAAAGACGGCCGAAAAGCTGGTCAAGGCGGCCAACAGGATACGGAGTCTGGTGCATCAGGGGCTGGAAGAGGGGGTTTCCACCCGCGAGCTGGTCTACGCCGGAACACTGCTTAGAAACGGTTTGCCGGTCAGAGACGCACTCCAGGCCACCATGATTGAACCGCTGACCTACGATACGGATCTGAAGAAAAGCATTGAAGAGGTTTTGAAAAATTATTTCAGTTTCTAATAGGTTGCTGAAAATGGCTCATCTACTGCGTTGCCCTCATCCCTCGTCATTGCGACGTACTTCTTTGTACGACTCAGTCCTCGGGATTTCGGGCGCCTTGTTGCCGGTCGGTTTTGCCGACCTATATAAAGGCCTCCAAGGAGGCCGACAGAACCTTTTTGAGCAACCTAGGAGTCTGCAAATAAAAAGGAGTCAAGGATTAAGTGAATATCGTTGAAATGAATAACTTTGAACTTGGAATCCCCCAATCCTCTTATTATATGCCTTCATCAAAAATCTATGTCAAAGAATGACCTTAAAGAAGTTTTCTTGGATCCTCGTACAAAGACAGGCGAAGACGACGAGGACCACGAAAACGAAATCGTTTCCCGTTTCGGCGATGCCTTGTTCCCGCTGATCAATCGTTTCGGTTACGAAAGTATTGATTCCATAGGAATCCTGATGGCTCGGCTCAGGCAGGAAGACCGGCAGGCGGCCCTCTACCTGATGGAAAAGAGTCCAGCCATTATTGAGAGGCTCCTTCCCTATGGCGAAGATCTGGTACTTAATATTTACAGACTGGCCAATCAAATGATTTCCTTTGGACCTCTTGTGACCGTGAGATTTTTGGAGATGAGTCCCTGGATCATGGAAAAGGAAGACTATGAAACGCTGGTCAGAACAGCCTCTCTGATGGCCGAAGTGGCCGATATCCATACGGCCACAGCGGTGAGTCTGATTGAAAAGAGCCCGGATCTTATGGAGGCCGTTGGCTTCGATGGGCTGGAAAAGGTAGCCGGTTTCATCACGGCCATTGCCGGTACAAGCTGGACCTATGCGCTCAAGACCGTTGAAAACAGCCTCTCCACTATAAATCAGCTCAAAGAGCAGGGTGGAAAACCATTGGTCCAGGCTGTCTATGATCTGGGAAGGCGTATAGCCGCTGACGACTGGAACTGCGCTTTGGAATTGGTTGGAAAAAGTCCGGTCATTGCGGAAAAACTGCTGGCCCAGGGCCACGGGGTTGATTTACTTGAACTCTATAAACAAGCATATTTGTCCGTTCCCTTTAATGCTCGATTGACCTTAAATTTTCTCGAGGCAGCCCCCCGTTTAATCAATCGGCTAGGCCCAACTGGTCTGGATTCGATCCGGCGATGTTCCATGACCATGGCCGTAGATGATTGGGAAAGGGCCGTTACCCTTATCAAGCAAAGCCCGGATATTGTCGATGACCTTATGGATCATATTACTCCCGATCAGGTGGTAGAAATTTATGAATTGGGAAACGACCTGGCCGAACTTGGTTCAGAGATAGCCCTTCTATTCATTTCCGGAAGCGTTCGGCTTGTAGGTCAATCTCAGTATTCCTATTTAAAACCCCTTGCGGTCACAGCCAAAGAAATTGCAGCCATTAGCCAAAAGGCAGCTGAGGCCTTTCTGAGGACTGCCCCGGCTTTACTTGATAGAATTGATCAGGAAGGTTTAAGGAAAATTGTCGAGCTCATTGTCCCCATCGCTCAGGGAAGCTGGGAAACGGCCTCACAACTTTTTTTAAAAAGCGCTGAGCTGATCGATCGGTTAGGCCTTGAGGGCTTGAGGCTGATCGCTGATTTTTCCGCTCTTCTGGCCAGAGAAAGCTGGTCAACAGCAGTTCAATTTCTGGACAAGTGTCCTCATATTCTTGATGAGCTTCTGAAACTGGGCGATTTTTCTTTAATATTCGATGTCTGCGGAATAGGCCGCCGAGCTGCTCAAACCAATGCCCGGCTAGCCGTCAGCCTGGTGAGTCGCAGTCCTGAACTCATTAAAATGAAGGGGTTCGAAGGTTTTGAAAAGGTAGTGCAACTGGCCTTTCAAATGGGTCCCGAGAGTTGGACTTCGGCTGTAAGTTTGGTAGAGGCGAGTCCTTCTTTTCTGGAACGCATTGACTGCCAAGATCTGGAACGAATCTCGGCTGTGGCCCGAAGCCTAGCCAGGGAAAACAGTTTTGCAGCCGTAAGTCTCCTGGAAAAAGGCCCGGATCTGATCGACCGCCTCCTGACAGTCGTAAACAATGCGCAGGCCCTCCACATCTATGATCTGGTCGGAGAAGTCGTCCGGTCTAATTGGAGGTTGGCGACGCCGCTTTTGGAGAAAAGTCCCGAGTTGTTGTCCAAACTGGGGACGGAAGGATTGGAGAGACTGTTTGCTTTGATCATTCAAACAGCCAAGGTTAACGGACAAATTGCCCAACGCCTGCTGGATCTGAGTCCGATCGTATTGGACCAGATAGGATTTGAAGGGCTGGAAATTGTAACTGGATTGATTTTATCCCTGGCCGGATCCGACTGGATGGCCGCATTGTCTATCCTGGAAAAGAGTCCATTATTGATCGATAGGCTGGGGCAAACCAAAGACTGGACCATGGTTTTCAAGGTTTATGATCTGGCGGCCAAAGTGGCCCATACCAGTCCGGCGGTAGCTATGAAGCTTTTGGAAAAAAGCCCGGATTTTCTCGATTGGCTGGGATTGGAAGGATTCGGAAAGCTGGCCGCTTTTCTTGAAAACGAGGCTAGAGAGGATGAAGAAAAGGCCCTTTCTTTTCTTGCCGGCGATTCTCCATCCTTGTCCGATTTTTTGGAAAATATCCCCAAGGGATTGGAATTGAAAACGATCAAACCGATCCTGTCCAATTATCTAAAGGCCCTTTTAGGCCGAAGGGTGGAGGTTGACGAGGCCGGGAGGATTTATACGGACGGTAAAAAAATCTACCTCCCGAAACGCATCAGGGAGTTTCAGGAACAGGAAGATAACTTCACCTATTACAAAGTGTCAGCTACCCATCAGGAGGCTCACCTGGAGTATGGGAGTTTTGAATTCGATCTTGATAAGATTGATGACTGTATAAAACGAATTAGTTCTCTGTTCGGATTCAAAGCTAAAGATGGTGAAAGCGATATGGAGAGGTTTATCGGGCTTTTTCCGGAACCGGATCTGGCCCGTGATCTGTTCAACCTTATGGAAGACTGGAGGATAGAAAAAATTTTAAAGCGGGAGTATCCGGCTTTGGGAGAAGAAATTTCCCGAATGAACATCCACCAAGTTTCCAAACGCAGTTCTCCCCAAAAAATGACCAACCCAAAACAACGGATCGTGGAAATGATCGGCCAATCCTTGATGACCGGAAAAACTTTCTCCGAGGTTGACGATCAAACCGTTGCCGTCCTTAAAAAGGCCTTGGAAGAGGCAAGGGTCCTGGAGCAGCCGATATCCGATGTCCATGATGCAGCTCGAAAAGCCCTTGATCTATACCTCATGATCCATGAGCGATTCAAGGAATCCTACCGGCCGATAAAACCTATGTCGAAACCCCTGGACCAGGATAAGGTGGCTCAAAATATTGGCAGCTTCGGCAAGACCTCCCAGCAGATTCAAGACCGGATACAGGGCAGACAATCCGCAGGAAGCAACCGGCCTAAAGTGCAACCCGAGGCCGAAAGCGGTTCGGAGGGAGAAACACAACCCACCCACAGTCGGCCGGCCATGGAAAATATCCAGCAACGGACGCACCCTGCGGGGAAAGAACAGCGCACCTTTCAAGGCCCGGCCGGAGGAGGAAAACAGGAATCCGGCGATCCGGACCCGGAAGCAGAAGAAACCGGCCGGGTGGGGGAGGCCATGAAATTCGATTCCAGGGAAAAGATAGAACGGTTGCTCAGGGCCCTTTACCGGGAGAAAGGGATCACTCCCAAAGAAATCGAGCGGCGTCTTGAATCCCTGCATCAAAATGAAATTTATCTCTTTTTGCAAAACCTGGAGGCCTCTTTGGCGAAAAAGACGGAACTCCAGAGCGAAAGAGGGACTTCTTTGTACCCTGAATGGGGAGAGGATATCAACGACTACCGGGGTAACTGGGCAAGGATTCGTGAGCAGACCCTGGCGGGAAGGTCGCTTGCTTTTTACCGGCAGGCTTTGGATAAGAACGCCGGGCTTCTTAAAAAAATCAGAAGAGAGTTTCAGATGCTGAAGCCGGAAGGTTTCACCAAGCGTAAGCGGCAATACGACGGGGATGACATCGATCTGGACGCCGTGGTGGAAAATTGGGTGGACCTAAAAGTCGGGCTTTCCCCGTCGGAAAAAAACTACACCCTTCACCAGAAAAAAAAGCGCGACATCGCCGTGGCCTTTCTGGTCGATATGAGCCGGAGCACCAAGGGGGCTACCATCGAATTGGAGAAGGAGGCCTTGATCATCATGTCCGAGGCCCTCAACGAGGTGGGAGATGTCTTCGCTGTCTATGGATTTTCTGGGGATAACCGCGACAACGTGGACTTTTACCGAATCAAGACCTTTGATGATCCCTATGACCAGCAGGTGAAAAAAAGGATCTCGGCCATCGAGGACCGCTTCGAAAACAGAGACGGAACGGCGATTCGGCACACCATCAACATACTGAGAAGGAGGGCGGAGCGAACCAAGATGCTTATTTTATTGAGTGACGGCAAACCGGTGGACAAGGAATATTCCGGCACCTATGCCATCGAAGACACACGTCTGGCCTTGAAGGAGGCCCGGCACTACGGCATCAAGACTTTTTGCATCACCGTGGATCGCACCGCCGCCGAATACCTGCCCAGGATGTACAGCCATAGCAGTTGGACGGTCATTGACGAGGTAAGTAAGCTTCCGGAAAAAATCACCCGCATTTATCGGATGCTGACGGCCTGAGACATTTCTTTGCCCCCTTCACTTTTAGCAGATTCAATGGCCAGGTCAGTTTCCTTGGGAGCGATAGGGTTTTTTTTCGGGGTTGTCCAAAAGGTAGCTTGCTGCCCAATACCGGCCCTAATATTCATGTTGATCGAAAAAAAGATACTCTCCCCTGATTTCAGTGAGTTTTTTTATCGGCCTGCTTTTAAACCATATTTCAAAATGTTATCCCTGAAAAGTTGACTAAGTCTGTGGGTTGGCAACCCCGAAAAAGAGCCCTATTGCTCCTTAACCTGAAAAGTGTACTTTTATAAATAGTTGAGGGAAAGTGAAGGGGGGCCTATCCTAATTGAATCATAATTAAATGTTACCAAGAGGATAGTAGGATAGGGAACGTTGACTCATAATTAATGTTACCGAGAAGCCTTAACCAAGTCATTCTGGAACTGGACCTGATAGATTTTTTTAA
>JBEKPQ010000052.1:0-24975 GCA_049520575.1 Thermodesulfobacteriota bacterium
TATCATGGCAACTCCCTAGGTAAATTAATGAAGATATCTTAAGACAGAAGCACTGTTTTGTCAAGTTATTTCATATAATTATATTACTTCGATATGTTGTTTACCAAAACACCCTTTTCAAACACGCAGGATTTTGATAGGGTTTTTCAACAGCCCCTGTGTCCCTATTTTCCAATATAGGATGTCCCTTTTCATATGGAAATAATTGATGGTTATCTTATTGATAATTGTGATATGATTCATCGTGACGTAAATATCGTGTCGTGAAAAACCATCCTATCTATTGGATGAGAACTTTTTAAATTCGTTCAATACGATACAAAATATTTAGGTTTCGAGACAATCAATGGCAGATTATCCGGATATTTTTGAAAGTTTTGAACGCTACATATTGGCAGAGGAACACGTAGATTTTAAAACAAAGAAACTTCAGCCGTATTATTTCAATCCCGATATAAAAACAAAGCTTTACTGCGTTGATGCCCTGGATATTTTAAGAAGGGTTCCCGACAAATGCATTGATATGATCTTTGCCGACCCTCCTTATTTCGGGAATCAATCAGGTTTAATTATAAAACGAACTGATGGGCATGCAGACACTTTTGACACCCAGAAAGCTCAATGGGCCTACTCAAAATCTCTCGCGGAACAGTTTGCATTCCATCACGCGTGGCTCAAGGAAGCCCAGAGAATTTTAAAAGAAGGTTCCACAATATGGATAACCGGCACATATCATAGCATCGGAGCGGTCAACGTTGTGCTGCAGGATTTAGGTTTCAAAATTCTTAACGATATTATCCTTCATAAGCGAAATGCACCACCTAACTTCCGAGGTTCCTGCTTTCGTGCGGTCACGGAAACCATGCTTTGGGCAAAAAAAAACACAAAAGGAAAAACAAAATTTAATTATAAACATATGAAAGAGCTGAATCACGGGACCCAGATGAAAAATATCTGGGAGTATTGGGCGGAGAAAAATCCTTTTAGACATCCGGCAACAAAGCAACCTGTTGTTTTGGAATATGCTATCTTGGCTGGAAGCAATGAGGGCGATTTGATTCTGGACCCCTTTGCCGGCTCCGGCACGACAGGATATGTGGCGCAGGGACTAAACCGCAAATGCATCATGATTGAAATCGATCCAAATTATTGTCAATTAATCAAAGATCGGGTTGAGGGGAAATATGGCGAATTCTCAAGAAAGACTGGAACTGAAGGAAGTGTTCAGGAAAGAGCTTCTCGTTCACGTTGATTTGTTCAATGACGCTATTTCGACAAGAAATGGCGATTGGGTTGTTAAGGGATTTATCGACATCGCTAAAAACATTTATACGATTTCGGTCGATACGAAGGTGGTTTCGAAAATCATGGAACTTCTCCTTTTCCCCAAAATTTGCCAGTTCGCTGACGAGAACGGTTACAAAATGGTCCTTTGCAAGGAACAGAATTTCTATCCTGATGTCACCTTTATAGACGGCAATAATAATAAATTCGCCGTTGACTTAAAAAGCACGTACAGGAAAAACGATAACGATGTTAACGGGATGACATTGGGCGCATTCACAGGCTATTTTCGGGATAGAAAAAGAAAAAAGAATATTACTTTTTCATACGAAGAATATACCGGCCATTTCGTCCTGGGGGTTATCTATTCCCGGACCGATGGAAACCTTGATGAAAGAAAGGTTTATTCGTTAAACGACCTGCAAAACATTACCTCCGTAGTTCGAGACTTTACTTTCTTTGTAGAAGAGAAATACCGCATTGCGCTTGATCGACCCGGAAGTGGAAATACCAAAAACATCGGATCGGTAATAAAAATAGACGATTTGATCCACGGCCGCGGGCCTTTTGCAGAATTAGGTGAAGAAATCTTCGATGACTATTGGATGTATTATCTCACAAAAGATATGGCAAAAGCGGTTGACCTGAAAAATGCACCTTACAAAAATCTTCGAGAGTATAAAGAATATAAGAGACTTAAGTAACAAATGCGCGCTAATGCAATAAGCAAATTAGATCGACAACTTGAATTAATCAAACCCGATCCGATATTTCCGTCAACCAGATTTCAGGGCAGCAAGTTGAAGATTGCCGATTGGATTTGGGAAGCGGTTCAACAATTGGATTTCGATTCTGCACTCGACGTCTTCGGGGGAACGGGCAGTGTAGGTTACATGTTTAAGAAGAAAGGCAAGCTTGTAACTTATAATGATATATTGAAATTTAACTGGTACATTGCTCTTGCGCTCATTGAAAACGAAAGCATACAAGTATCACAGGATGATATTAATTTTGTCTTGAACCGACAAGCTAGAGTAAAATATCCTACGTTTATCCATGATACGTTTCAGGACATTTACTTCACAGATAAAGAAAATCTTTGGATTGACATGGTCGCCGCCAATATCCGGCAACTCGATCATGTCTATAAAAAAGCCCTTGCTTATTTTGCCCTGTTTCAATCCTGCATCAGCAAAAGACCTTTCAATTTATTTCATCGGAAGAACCTCTATTTGAGACAATCCGAGGTGGCGAGAAATTTCGGCAATAAGACGACCTGGGACACACCCTTCGAGGTGCACTACCGGAAATTTATTAAAGAAGCCAACCGGGCTGTTTTTTCAAACGGGAGGGAAAACCGATGTCTGAATGCCGATGTATTTGATGTGGAGGGGAACTTTGATCTTGTCTATATCGATACGCCTTATATATCCCGGAACGGCGTTGGCGTTGATTATTTAAGTTTCTATCACTTCCTGGAAGGATTGGTCAATTACGAAAATTGGCCGGAAATGATAAACAATCGCACAAAACATAAAAGGTTGAAGGGACAAGATTGCATAGCCATATGGACGGATAAAAAACGCATCCACTCGGCGTTTGACCAATTATTCAAGAAATTCCGCAACAGCATTCTTATAATTTCATACCGCTCGGATGGAATTCCTTCCGTTGAAGAACTGGTAAGCCTACTGAAGAAGTATAAACAAAACATACAGGAGATAAAACGTAAGAATTATAAGTACGTTTTAAGCACGAATCATTCGGAAGAAATATTGCTGATTGGTACGTAAGAAGCGGTGTACGCGGGTGCATTTGGTAAGACAAACGGGGCAAGACAAAAAGGTTTCAGACTTTCAGCAGAAGGGGTCTTGATGAAATTCGGTGAGGAAGTGTTTCGTTACGCTACTTATCTTTCAACGACCTTGATCCATATGTTGTGAAAGGGGGGTGCAGAAAGTGCTTAGACCAAAAATCCCGAATCTTCTTTTTTATTATTTTTCTTTTTATTACTAATGCTCCCTCTCTATAAGAAAGAGTTCAAGTCTGCCCTTGACTCTTTCTCCAATTTAATTCAACTAAATATATTTTTGCAAAAGACTAAAAGCTTGACTGTTCGAAAAAAGGGCTGTCTGTTCAGCTATCACTTCAACCGGCAATCAGGCCCGGAAACCTACATCAACAAGCAAGGAAATGCTAACTTCACAAAATACTAATGAAAGGAACAAATTGAAAAGACTGCAATATTAAATAAAGGGAAAAAGGAGAGAAGTCAAGGGTTTTTTCCTGGGCGGAAAAAAATACAACGTTTTTAAAGGGAGTAAGGTTGCTTGGGTTAAATCAAAAGCAACCGGCCCAAAGGGAAAATTAATTTGTTTTAAACCAGCATACCATCTTATATACTCGTCCCCAACTAAAAATTATTGAGTTTTATCCCCACTGCCATGTTCTGTCTAAGGACGTCCGTGTACCTGACTCAAATGGCAAGCGGTTTTTGATAATTCTACAGACCAGATGTTGGGATTTTGATTTCCGCCATTACGAAGCCTTATCCAACCTGTTGTTTGTTGTACCATTCTTATTTTCCCCACAGTCTCGCGGATTGTTCTGAGAACCATTTTTGCCCTCTCCTTTTTGGAAGTGGGGAGTGATATTTTAGCTGTGATGTATGCATTCTCTGTATGTGAAGTAATACGGACTACATCTTCGGGTGAGGGAAGACTTTTGGGACCATGGCAGAAGGGGGATAAAATTGCATAGGTGGGAGTTGTCACCATTTGTTGCCATACCATCTCGTTATGCGATGATATTGATCCATGATGAGGTATTTTGAAGATCGATGCTTTGCCTATGGGCCTATCAGGAGAAGTAACAATAACCGACCACCCTAATCCTTCATCATCTATCTCTTCTAAATCAGCCCCAAGAAGTAGAGCAATATCACCTATACTTATCCAAGTAACAACTGAAACATTATTTGGACCTTGCAAGGTCGCTCGCTTCTTGGTCTCTTTTACCCGAGGCATTAATCTAGTTAGTTCGTCAAAAAATTTTTGAAATTGTCTATCAGATGGGGAAAGAGTCCAAACTCGACATTCAGATCCATGCCCACTTATCTCTGGTCTTACAAAATATACACTTTTATTCGAAGATGCGTAAATTGGAGTGCATTCTGGTTTTGATCTCGTTTTTAACTCGTTATAGACTTCAAAAATTTCATTTAGCCCTGATGTCAAAACCATTGTGGGCCTTGATTCATAATCAAGTACAGTCGCTAAAAATTCTTCTTGTGTTAAGGCAGCCGAACAACAAAAGCGGGCTTTTTTGCACTTCGTAAGGACGCGACTTAGTCCTCTTATATGGTCATCATGCCAATGAGTCGCAATAATTAGGCGCACGGCCTCTTCAGGTCTAATACCGATTTGTTTAAAATAGGAGAGAGCAGCGGGTTGTTGTGTTTCTGAATCAATACATGAATCAATAATTATCCAATGATTATTACCCAGATGTACTACAACGCATTCCCCATATCCCGGACCAAATAGGATGATTTCGATTTGATCTGGATTTGGAGACAATGATTGTTATTCTCCTTGTAACGAAGCAGCCAGCAATTTGGCTTTCGTTCGGTTTTCATTTATTTCACGATCTGTCCATGCAGGCAAACGGCGAAAGACAATCGATGAGACTCGTTCTTTACTCCCACTATTGGTCCTACGATAACCAATAGCCCAACGAAAGATCGCCCCAGGTTTTAAAACTTTTTTGTCTGTATCAGAGAGGTCAAGAATATGAAAATCTGCTTCTTCCTCTTCTTGCTCTGCGTTGGCTGTTAGATCAATTAAACGTGCCGTAAAAGTCTCTTTCCCAATTTCTAACACATAGCCTTCCCATTCCTGTAAGGGGGTAAAAGTGGTTTTCCTAGATTGGATTTTTGGCATAACAGGAAACAATGAATTTATTTCTTTGTCTTCTTGTTTCACTGTGGCAGTAAAAAAATTGGGCTGATTCTTTTGCATATCTAGTTGGCTTTGTTCTCTGGTAGATAAATATCCTTGGGCGGTACTATAAACAAAATCTCCATGGGTGCCCGACAAACCTCCAGTATCCTGAAAAAAATCAGAACTGCTTTGTTCAAACATATTTGCTGAAAAACTTGTTTCCTTAGTCATTGAGCGTCCTTTAGTGCCATTATTTGATCAATAATCCATTCAGAGCGTCTTAAAGAATCATCAAACTGGCGTCCCAGTATCATCATAATCTCTTCACAATCCTGGTTTTGATCTGGAAATTCTACTTCGTAATGGTCATTTACCTCCATATAAATTCCAGCCATACCTTGGATCTTATTAGAGGGTTCAATTTTTGCCCTAATAAAACCCCGTTTCCGGTCATCAAGGTCTTGTTGTAACATCGTTAAGGAATTCATTCCGCCCCGTTTTTTTGGAGAGCTTTTCTCGATGTTTTTCCCCCAAGCACCCCAACCATCAAGGGGAGCAAGTATTTTACCAATTCGGTTTCGTATCTCTTCACTTTCAACATTAAAGTGAACCAGTCGGTTAATACCCATCTTGCCAATTGGAGTATGATACAAATAGTCCCTAAATGTTTTTACGACAAAATCTGCCAAACGGATAAAAGGTCCTTCTTGGGTCTCAGCGGCAAATCGTCCGGGTTGGACATTAATGGAGAGCCATTCCATCCGAAACATAGCAATCTCTCTATGAATGATCGCTATTTCTGCCGCCTCTTTTTCTTTGTCGTTAATAAGACCGTATTTTGCAAACCATTCTGGGTGAAATATAGGGGGATTAAAACTTCCCAGCAATACAATGCTCACGCCGCTAATTTCTGGTTCGATCAGCATTACATCTTTATCCCTTAAGAAAAAAATTATAAACAATTAAAGTATAAAATAAAATGGGGAAAGGGGTCAAGGAAAAAAAGGGCCCTCCTCCTGGTGGTCTCCTTTTTTTTTTTGTGTTCCAAAGGCCAGGTTCAGGCCTATTTTCTTTGCATTCTGCTTTCTGTCGCCCGTCCCTCAGATAAATCCTCAAACCCGACAAAGCGGGTTCCGGATGAACTTGAGGTCACAAATTGCGACATCAAGTTTCTAAACTTCTCAAATAAATAATTTCTTAACCGTTCGTAAAAAGAAATGTCTGTTCAGCTATCCATTCAACCGGCAATCAGGCCCGGGAATATTTAGGAACGTTCGTCGTTCAGCGTTCGTCGTTCGTCGGGAAAAAATTATCCTTCAAAGCTCAATGGAACTTGGGGAAAAGACGTTCGTCGTTCGTCGAAAACCAAAAATAAAGATCAAAAACGAAAGCTATAAAAAATAGGAAAAACGTTCGTCGTTATGCGCCTACGAGGGGCAGGGTCGTTCGTCGAAGAACAAGAAACCTGAACCTCAAAGTTGAAAGGTATGTTATTGTAAATAAGGACAAGAATTTGAAAAGTCAAGTTTTTTTACCTTTTCCCCCTTTTGGCCGTTTCAACAAATCAACGGTTTCTTTTTCCCCTGAGTTAGGAAAGACATCTCACTTCCCATCCATGAGTGGTCCTAACTGACTTACCGGCATAGTCTTCACCCCGCTTTTCAGGGCCGTGGATGGGAACTGGCCCTTACCTTCGCGATGGATAAGAACCTTGGTTATCGCGTAGGGTGATTTGGCTTCGGCCAGACGTTCCATCGGTTGGGCCATGGACGGAACTACGGTTCTGGAGGCCTTGGTTTCAATAAAAAGAAGCCGGCGGTCTCCTGCAGGGACTATAAAATCAACCTCTAACCCCTGCTGGTCACGGAAATAATAGAGTGCCCTGGGTCGTCCGGAGGCCATTTGTTGTTTGAGAATCTCTGCGGCCACAAATCCTTCAAAAAGAGGCCCAAGAAAAGGGGATTGATTCAATCCCTTCTCTGATTCAATCCCCAACAGGTGACAGGCCAAGCCGGAATCCACAAAGTATAATTTGGGTGACTTGATCAGCCTCTTTCCGAAATTCTCAAAAAAAGGGGGGACTAAGATGATCTGTCCGGTTATCTCCAGGATGTTCAGCCAATCAGAAATCGTCGGAACGGAAACCCCCAAGGGAGCGGCTAGGTCGGTACGGTTCAAGATCTGTCCGCAACGGCTGGCTACCAGGGAAAGGAATCGCCTGAAGGTTGAAAGGTTACGGATGGAGGTCACCGACCGGACATCCCTTTCGAGATAGGTTTGGACATAAGAGCGAAACCAGATAGACCCGGCCGAAGGGCGTGACAGGACTTCCGGGAACCCGCCTTTAATTAACGACACCTTCGCTGATTCCTGCTGGGAAAACGGCAGAAGGTTGAAAAGGGCGGCCCGGCCCGCCAAGGACTCCGTAACGCCTTTCATCAGCGGCGCTTCTTGTGATCCGGTTAAAAACCACTGCCCCTTTTTGTTCGGAGAACGATCGAGGCGGGAACGTACATAGCTCAACAACTCAGGGACGTTCTGGATTTCATCCAGGATGGCCGGGCAGCGAATGTCGTCCAGAAAGGAACGCGGATCGCTCCGCAGCCGGGCGATGACATCAGGGTCTTCAATCAGATAATAGTCCGCTTGGGGAAAAAGTTTTCTAAGCAGAGTCGTCTTCCCTGCCCTCCGAGGTCCGGTGAGAATGACAGCGGAAAAACTCTTTGAAGCCTTTTTCAGTTCAGTTTCTATCTGTCTGGGGATGTATTTCATATTGAGAATTATAAACTAATACTTTAAAATACTCAATACTGAATTTTGAAAAAAGAAAGGTCTGTTCAGCTATCCATTCAACCGGTCTTTTGGCCGGATAACTTACTTCAAAAGCAAGGAAGTGTTAACTCCAGAAAAAGAAAAACTTTTTTGAAAAGACGTTCGTCGTTCGGCGAAAAAAAAGAAACTTAAGGCTCAAAACTGAGAGCCCAAAGATAATGCCAAGAAAATAAAGGGAAAAAGGGGGGAAGTCAAGGAAAAAGTAGAAGACGTTCATCGTTCAGTGCCTGCGAGGGGCAGGGTCGTTCGCCGACAAAGAGAAAGGAGAAAAAGGGATGAGGCGAGAGGCATGAGGGGCAAAAAATCAGCTCATAGCTCATAGGGAAGGTAAAAAACATAAGGTATGGAAATTGGAGGACAACCCTGTCCTGCCCTTAAGAGGGTCAAATATGACCCACGATTTCCAAAGTCTAAAGTAGACCGGTCCCTTTTGAGATTTCATGTATCAAGAAATTCTTCAACGCTCAACTTTGCCTGCTTAAGGATTCCGAGTAATGTACCAATGGCTAATTCTTTGTGCAGGGGAACAACACACCCGATGTCTCCTTCTGAGGTTTGCTTCTTGAGTATGACATGGCTCCCGCGTTGGCGAACCCACCGGAAACCTAATTTTTCTAATCTGTTAATGGTTTCTTCACCGGAAAGCCTAATGAGTTTAGGCATTGACTGCTGCCTCAAAAGTGGTCATAAGCGACTTTGAGAATTCCTTAACAGGAAGTTCCTCTAAAAATAATTCAGTTGCTTCCTTTAAATTGGCTATGGCTTCTTCAATCGTATACCCTTGACTCACTGTACCCACTTCAGGACATTCAGCAACATACAACTCATCTTCTTTATGGAGCACAGCAGTGAAAGTTTTATTTTTCATTTGAAACCTCCTACAGATTTCCAGAATTTTATGAAACTAATACTCAACAAGTTATTAAGGTAAATATATTTGATATTTTAACATACTGATTGAAAAATTGGAAGCGGCTAAAGATCAACGTGGAAAATGGGGGGAAGTCAAGGGAAAAAGGCACGAGGCATGAGGGACGAGACGGGAGGGGTAAGGGATAAGGCACGAGGCACGACAAAGAAGGATAATAGAAAAAAGTAGGCTTTCTATTCCCACTCATCCAGCCCGCCGGCCAGGACCGTCTGTTTGGCCGGCTGGACGGTGCGAAAAACCTCGGATGGTGTTCGCCTTTGACCATCAACGGTCAAAAGGTGATCCTCAATGGAGATGCCGAAGAGGCGTTCGTTCTCTTGCAGATAAGGCAGGATGAGTTTCCAGTCCTGTTCAGAGAAGGGGACCAGTTCCCCGCCGTTAAGTTGTTCGGGCACAATTTTTTGATAGGGATCCCGGATATAGATGGCCCCGCCCGAGGCCAG
Source organism: Thermodesulfobacteriota bacterium (assembly GCA_049520575.1). GTDB lineage: Bacteria > Desulfobacterota > RBG-13-43-22 > RBG-13-43-22 > RBG-13-43-22 > RBG-13-43-22. The sequence continues at coordinate 9,432 of JBEKPQ010000052.1, forward strand.
GGAAAAGAGGTTCGAGCCGGGATAGGGCGTTTCCTTGGGGACAATGTTCCCTTGCGAGTCAATGTTCAGGCCGTTGACAACGACAAATCCTCCCCCGTTATGGGGATCTCCGGCCATAAAGGATTCAGCCAGAAAATCCAGGGCCGTGCCGTTGATGACCACCTTGGGCCGGCCCACGGCATTGATCAAAGGCCGTCCGGCGGCATTGCCCAGGACATAAATTTCCCCGCCTTTGGCCCCATATAAGAAAGTCTGCCCCACATCGCCGTGGACCACTAACTTTCCGGTCTTCATGATCTGGCCCAGTTGATCCTGGGCATTGCCATGCACAAAAATTTCCAGGCCGTCAATGCCCGAGGCCAAGTAGTCACCAGTGCTTCCGTAAGCGTCGATCCGCACCCCTTTGGTTTCCGGCCCAAGACCGTTGCCCAGAAATCGTTGACCCCGGTAGCCATAGCCGATGAACCGTTTCCAACCCAGCTCGTAAGCCTCGACCACCAGGCGGGCATCACACTCCTCCCCTTCCGGAGGAAACTGACCGGCATTGATGACCAGAAATTTTTCTCCGGCTTCAGGGGCTCGAATGAAAATGCGATGGGCATAATCGATCTTAAGAAATGACCTCCCTTTAGCCTCGTTCAAAAAAGGGATTTTATTAAATAGGTTTTCAAGGGCCTGGGTGACCATCTGCAAAATGGAGCGGCGGCGTTTGGTGCCCGTAGGGTACCTTCGATCCAGCAGCAGGGTTAATAACTCGATGACCCCTTCGGTTAATTTTTCCTCTTTGGCCAGAACTGCCAGGTGATTTAAAAAATCGCTGAACTGAGGGTAATCCCATTGTTCAATTGAACTCTTTAAAGAAGAAAACAGGGAGACAATTTCCCCTGATTCCAATTTCTGCCTAATATTTTTGACCATCCCCGCTTTCAAAGGCGAAGGTTTTAATTCAATCCGAAAATCAAAAGGGGTTCGTTCCGCAGGGATATCGATGGTCCGGCCGAATTTATCCTGGCAGGTAAGGTGCCATTGATCGGTTGCCGTTTCCTTAACCGTAAAAATAAAGGCCCCACCGTCGGTATAACTGCCTCCCCGGGCATTCCAATATTGGTCGGCCATGGTGCCGAACCTGGGATCTTCCTTGGCCAGAGACTGCAGAGTGGCATCGATGGCCTGTTTTTCAGAGCAGATCAGACCGATCTCCACCTCTCCTTTTTGCAGGGCAAAGACCTGGGGCCTGAGCATGGCCGTATCGGTGATGCCGATCAATTGATAGGTCCGCTGTCCGGCAAGATTACGGGCGATGATGAAAAACCAGGGACCGTCAGGCGATCCGTGAATCTGGGTGGCCTGGATCTGACGGTAGATCTTTTGTTTTTCCAGAGGCAGCTGATCAAAATCCATTTCCGTGGTCGGGGCCAGGGATTCAATGATGTATTCCAAGGGGTAGCCATAAACCCGGTTTAACAAATCAAAGACCTGGATCGAGACTTCCGTATCGGTCAAAAACAGAGGGATCACGTTTCGCTGATAGAGATATTCACTGACCGAATAATAATTGGCAAAGTCTCCGTTATGGACCAGGGCCTCGTCCAGACCGCTGAAAGGATGGGCTCCCCCGGGATGCCAGACCCGGCCTTTGGTCGGGTAGCGCTGGTGGGCCATCCAGACATGGGCTTTAAAGTCTTCCAGGCGATAATACTGGGCCACCTGCTCGGCATAGCCGACGATTTTTAAAATCATCATGTTCCGGCCGTGGGAGAGGACAAAGGCCTTTTTTTCACCCAGAGAACTGTAATAATTTTGGTTTATTTGAAAGGTGTTTTGATAGACGAATTCTTCGGCCGCTTTTCCCGGAGACAATTTTTCCAAATGCCTTTCTTGCTGAAAAGCGGACAGGACGTCGGGTTTCACCTGAACGAAATACCGTTTGACCCGAGGTGGTTCCATTTCCAAACCGGGGACATCCCGAAAGTCACCGACGGTAGGGACAAAGGTCTCATGATCTATTTGAAAATGGGGACGGATGTAGCGAGATTCCAATTCGGGAAGCACCGTCGGATCCAGCAGGGCGATCTGTAATAGAAAATCCGTTTCCAGGGTGGCCTGATCCACGCCCAGTTTTGCAGCCTCCAAGCCCACTGCGGCGATGCCGCCCCCTTTCCCGTTTCCGCGGTTATGCATCTGAACGGAAGGTTCAAAGATATGGCGGCCGCTAAGCGGAATATTGCAGGCAAATCCGGTAACCCCGCAGCCCCCTTCCTCAGCCTCAGGCTGCCGGGGAAGGAGAAGAGAATGATGGACCTTTTCCAATAAGTAAGCACGGGAATTGATGATAGCTTGGGCAAAATTCTTTTGATTCATCTTCTACCTTTTAAAGTTAATAGCTATTAGCGGTCAGCTTTCAGCAGTCAACACTTTCATTCTCACCCTGAGAGCTGTTCGCTGATAGCTTATTGCTGAGTTATTCCAACTCTCCTTCCATCTCTTCAGCCTTCATATAATCCAAATGGGCCAGGCAATCCCAGCGTCCCATCAGGTCGCTGACTTTTGTCAGCCCCAGACGTTTTAAGATTGAAGTCAGTTGTTTCATCCAGGCCCCGTAGAGATTGATGATCCGTTGGGTTCCCCAATCCAGAGAGATAAGCTCGGTTAATTCAGGATCAGTCGTGGCAATACCCCGGGCACAGCCTCGGCCCGATTCACAGTTATGGCAGCGAAGACACTCTAAGGCCACTAAATCGGCTGTGCCCAGACAAACGCCATCGGCACCCAAGGCAATAATCTTGGCTGCGTCATAAGCGGTCCTGATCCCGCCGCTGGCAATCAAGGTCAGCCGGTCTCTGATCCCTTCATCTTTAAGAAACTTATGAACCTTCGGAATGGCATACTCAATAGGCATGGCAATGTTCTTTTTGGCAATATCGGGAGCAGCCCCGGTCCCCCCGTAACTGCCATCTAATTGAAGGATATGGGCCCCGGCAAAATAGCTGCCCACGGCTACCATGTCCACATCAGTCGGGGTGGAAACCTTTACCGAAACCAATGCCCGGGGATTAATCTCTTTGATCCAGTCAATATGCTTCTTATGATCCTCCACGGAATAAACACTGTGAAAGGGGAAGGGAGAAAACAAGGAGCTCCCGACTACGGCCTCACGCATACGAGCCACCTCGGGGGTCACCTTGTCTCCCAGAAGATGGCCGCCCAATCCTGGTTTGGCCCCCTGGGCGTATTTAAACTCCACGATCCGCACCCGCTGGATGGTCTCTTCCCGAACTCCAAACAGGCCGGTGGCCACCTGAGTAATCACATAATCATCATAAGGGATCAGGTCATCCGGATATCCTCCCTCACCGGTACAACAAAAAGTTCCCCAAGCCTTGGCCGCGTTCACCCTGGAGAGCATGGTGACTATACTCACCGATCCGAAAGACATACCCCCTAAATAAAATGGAACCGGCAGGGTTATCTCGGGACGCCCGTCCCCGGTGCGGTTAAGCGCCAAGGCCAGGGAAATATCCTCGTCCCGGCAGTCCAGGGTTTTGTTCAAAGGGAAGACCAGCCGGAGTTTATCAAAACCCCCTCTCGAATCACCGGTTTTATAATTAAACCCCTCATGGGGGATCTCGCCGGTCTCGGCCATATACCAGGTGCCGGCCAGCAGATCGGCCGTCCACCTTTTATCCCCTAACACCTCAAAGGAGGGATTGGGATTCATGGTGATGGCTTCCTTGGGACAGCGGGAAACACAAAAAAATTCATTCTTTTGGCAGGCCGGACCACGGCACAGATAATCCTTGTCCACTTTGGGACGTTTGGCCCCCGATTGATAGACCCCATAGGGGCAAAGCTTGAGACAAATGCCGCAATTATCACAATCCTTTCCGATAACAATGCGGAACTTGCTCAAGGCATGGCGAAAGCGGGTCGGCGCCGCCTTCACCTCAGGGGGAATAAATGGAGAAACATCAGACATTGATCAATTCCTTTTATTACTTAACGGGAGAAAGATCTCCCTTTCCAGATCTTCAAAAAACATGGCCCGGCCCATTTCACCCCGCAGGCGCCGGGCCTCCCTCATGCCCATGGCCCCCATGACTTCCAAAAGCTGGTTGTACCAACCGGATATCAGATTCCTGATTCGGGCTTCTCCCCTGGGAGGATAGATCTGGGCAATATTTACCGGACAGGGAATGCCTTCAGCACAACGTCGGCAAACACGACATTCCAGGGCCACCAGCAGAGGGATATCCACGGTAACGGCATCGGCCCCGCAAATGATCAGCTTGGCCAGGTCTTCAGCCATGGTCACACCGCCGCCGGCTATGATGGTAAACTGATCGCGGACTCCATTTTTAACCAAGTGTAAGTGGACCTCTTTGATCCGGTCTTTAATGAAGATCGGAGCCTCCCCCTGTTCCCGGCCGAATTCATCAGCCATAAAATGGAGGACTTCCAGGCCTGATCGGGAGAGTTCCATGGACCGCTCCGCTGCCTGGGGGCTCAAGGGGATTCGAACAGCAATAACGGCTTCAGGATTTATTTCTTTAAGCCATCGCTGCCTCACGAGTACATCAGGTCCGTCAGGGATCTCGACCAAACGGAGTTTTTTGAGGATGTCTTTTTCAAACTGCTCAGGATCCCCGGTCAGATAGAGCATGGTATGATTTAAATAACGGTTCAGGCTCGGATGCCAATCTTCCTGGGCAATGATGGTAAAAGTCCCTATCTCTTTTGCTGCCCGAAGCAGAGTGTGATTGATGCGATCCCGAGGGGGAGACCAGGGCAATATATCGAAGATGATCGGCAGGGGGATCTCCACTGAAGGAAAGACAGGAGACAAAAGATTTCCCTGCGCATCAAACTCCAGGGCCTGATGTTTACGCCCCAAATCTATTTGAGTGCTGATGTACTCCCGTCCATGAATCCCATCCCGGGTGGGACGAACGATCTCAGACATGTCCGTCCACATGGCATCAAACCCCGATCCGGAAAAAAGGCCTCCGTACCCGGCACCGGAAACCGGGATACGCCCGGTTTCGGCCTGATACCAGAGCTTGGAAATGATCTCCGGGGTCCAGTAACTGTCTCCCAGGTTCTTATAAGCGGGATTCAGCGCCTTGTGGATCAGACGATTCGGGCAATTTTGTACGCAGCGGAAACAGTCCTTGCACAAACTGTCCAGCGAATCGGACATCAAACGGGAATCGAGATTCCGTTTGTCATAAACCCCATAAACACATTCCCGCTTGACGCACTTGGGGCATTTCAGGCATCCCTCTTCCCAGGCAATGACTCCGGAACGTATAACCGTGGGAAAACGATTGGGCACCGTGGAGGTTTGAATATGATATTTGGGAGGCATTCTTTACCTCAAAGATTATTCTTTCTCAAAAATATGTTTCTTATAATAAGGTCCGAAATTTTTTATATTCAATGAATGAGTCAAGGGTTCTGGGTAAAAATCAGTCCAACCGAACTCTGAACTCCGTACTCATTACTCAGAACTAAACCGTCATGCCCCACCAGGGGCGTGACACCACGAAGTATGAAAATAGGTTGGCGGAAAGTCGAACCTCGAACCCTATTTTCGTTTTAAACTGGCCTTGGCAGCAGTCCTGCCTCTTTTACAATTTGGGGGACCGCCTCTTCCCATTCAATGGACATAATATGGATCCCGTGGATCCCTTCCATTTCTTTAAGGGCCTGGATGGTCTCCAGGCTGATTTTCAGCCCTTCCTGCCTTTGTTCTTTGGCCGGGACTGCTTTCATTCGCCGGATCAAGGCTTCGGGAATATCCATTCCGGCCACCTTATTTTTCATGTACTCGGCCATTCTGGCTGATTTCAAGGGCGTAATTCCGCCCAGGATATAAACCTTTTCATGGAGACCCCGGTCCTGTACCTGGGTCATCCACTCTTTAAACCGGTCCAGGTTGTAAATACACTGGGTTTGTATAAATTCCACACCGGCCTTGACCTTCTTGGCCAGCCGGATAACCCGGTAAAAAAATGGATCGGCAAAGGGATTGGCGGCCGCACCCACAAAAAGTTCCGGTGGATGGGTGATGGCCTCGCCTCCGATGATTTGGGCCTGGTCACGCATCCGTCGAACCGTTTGGATCAGTTGGATCGAATCCAGATCAAAGACCCCCAGGGCCTGAGCTTGATTGCCGAAGGATTGATGGTCGCCGCTCAAACAGAGGATATTCCGGATCCCCAGGGCCGAGGCCCCCAGGATGTCGGATTGGAGAGCGATCCGGTTTCGATCCCGAACCACCATCTGGAATACAGGATCGAGCCCTTCCTGACGGAGCAGGGCACAGGCCGCCAGGCTGGACAGACGGACTACGCCGGTCTGATTGTCGGTGACATTGACACTGTCCACAAAACCTTTAAGGATGCGGCCTTTTTTGATTATGACCTCAGGATCGGCCCCTTTGGGAGGGCCACACTCGGCGGTCACGGCAAAATGGCCGGCTGATAAAACCTTTTTAAGCTGACTTTCGGTTTTCAATTCTGTTGATCCTCCCTGATGGTTTTTCGGGGTCCTATCCCTTGTTTTTTTGACCAGTCGGCCGGGGCATAGACCTCCTCCAGGAGATCCAGTTGACCCCTTTCTTCCAACCGATGGACAATCAGGTCCCAGGCACAAGGGGTGTCAGGATTGACTTCGCATCGGCCTTCCTGAGAACCGCCGCAAGGTCCGTTAAAGATCTGTTTGGCACATCGAGTGACCGGACAGATGTCGGCAAACAAGTGGAGTCGACAGTCACCGCAGCCCCGACAGTTCTCCAACCAGAGACCGGCCTCTTTAGTTTGTCCCAGGAATGAAGTGTTCAAGGCGGGAAGGATGGGGATATTGGGGAAGACTTCAGCCACGGCCTGGACCCCGGCCCCACAGGCCAAAGAAAGGACAACATCGTGCTGATCGATTAAGCCGGTCAGGCGATCAATAAATTCATACACACATTGACGCTCCAGGGTCAGTTCCAGGGTTTCCAGTTCCCTGGAGGTCATTCGGGCTTCCATCCGAAGGGCCGAGGCCAGAAGTCCCACTTCCTTTTCCCCGCCGGAGGCACACTCGGCCACACAGCTCCCGCATCCCACCACCAATACTTTTTTGAAAGGCGAAATCATGGCTATGATTTCATCCAAGGGTTTTCTTACGGCAGTAATCATTGGTTGTTAATCTCCATTAAAAAGTTTTCTGGCTATCCGTTTATCTTTCATATCTTTTTCCTCAAGCCTTATGCCTCAAGCCTCATACCTTCCCTTTCTACATTCTCCCCAACAGAGAATGCCCCTTTACCGGGGCCTCGGCCAATAATTCCCGGGTCAGAAGATCAATCCTTTTAGGTAGAGGAGGACTGGCCATGATCAGCTTCAATCGTTCCGGGTCTAATCCAATTTCTTCGATCAATTTTTGTGCATAGGCGATCCTTTTCCCGGCCCGCACATTTCCCTGTTGATAACGACAGACCTTCTCCGGACAGGTAATCAGATAGACCAAGTCGGCCCCTATTTCAAAGGCCCGCAGAAAATGGAGCGGTTCTATCCGCCCACTGCAAGGCATTGGGAAAAATTTGATCCGGGGTCCTAGTTCCTTTTCGATGACCCGACGATTGCCATCCTGATCCGGGTCCAATTGCTGGCAGAAAAAGACGGCAACAGTTAACTCAATATTTTCCTTATTCATACCCATCCTTTGTGGATTTTTTGCATGGTCACGGGAATAACAACCCGAGGGGCAGATGACTCAGATAATTCCGGAATAGTCTGGTCGACAGCTACCTTAAGATTCTTTTCTGCAAAAATATTACCAAACTTTTTTATACAAGAAATTTGCTTGAATTTCTATAAAAAAATTTGACAAATTTGTTAACTATTTTGGATTCGTTCTAAGTCCTCTGACCCGCTTGGGGCGGGGCCCACAAAATATGAAAATTTAGTTCGATGAATGCCGAAGGTATTTTCGTACTCAACGATCGTTACAAGATCGGCAGATAGTTATACAATTCATGCCATGGTTATAAAACATAGGTTTCATAGGGTCAAGGGTTCAAGGATTCAAGTTAAAGACTTAAAAAATAAAACTCTTGAACGTCTCGGCTGAGCCTTTTCGATTAACTCAAGGCCCAGAGCTTGTCGACGGGCTCGTCGCAGGCCATCGAACCCCGGAATCCTTGACCCCTTTTTACTATTTTAAATATCAAAGTAGAGCATAAATTCATGAGGATGGGGCCTTAACCGCACGGGATTGACCTCGGCCTCGGTTTTATACTCTATCCATTTTTCTATGACATCCGGGGTAAAAACGTTCCCACGGAGCAAGAACTCATGATCCTCTTTAAGGGCATTTAAGGATTCTTCCAAAGTACCCGGGGCGGAAGGGACATTAGCCAGTTCTTCAGGGCTCAGTCCGTAGATGTCCTTATCCAGGGGTTCTCCCGGATCAATCCTGTTTTCTATGCCGTCGATGACCGCCATCAGGATGGCCGAAAAGGCCAGATACCCGTTGCAGGATGGGTCCGGGGTCCGGAACTCCAACCGTTTGGCCTTGGGAGAGGCCGAATACATGGGGATGCGAATGGCTGCACTGCGATTCCGGCTGGAATAGGCCAGATTCACCGGGGCCTCGAACCCGGGGACCAATCTTTTATAGGAGTTGGTGGTCGGATTGCAAAAGGCGCACAAGGCCCGGGCATGCTTTAAGATACCGCCGGCCCCGTAAAGGGCCTCCTGACTTAAACCGGCATACTTATCGCCGGCAAAAAGCGGGACGCCGCCTTTCCACAGACTGACATGGGTGTGCATGCCGGAACCATTGTCTTCAAACAAAGGCTTGGGCATAAAGGTGACGGTCTTACTATTTTTTTTGGCCACATTTTTCAAGACATATTTAAACCACATGAGCTGGTCCCCCATCTGGACCAGAGGCCGGAATTTCATATCGATTTCCGCCTGACCGGCCGTGGCCACCTCATGATGCTGGGCCTCTATTTCTATGCCAAGTTGCTCCAGGACCATGACCATATCGGTCCTTAAGTCCTGCTGGCTGTCTGTGGGAGGTACCGGGAAATACCCTTCTTTGTGCCTTGGTTTATACCCCAGGTTGGGGGATTCCGCCCGACCACTGTTCCAGATCCCTTCCACCGAATCGATTTCGTAAAAGGCAAAATTAGACCCGCCGTCAAAACGAATATCGTCAAAAATGAAGAATTCCGCCTCGGGGCCGATATAGGCCGTATCACCAAGACCGGTGGACTTGAGATAATTTTCTGCTTTGCGGGCGATATTCCTGGGATCCCGGCTATAAGCCTCTTTGGTAATCGGGTCGACGATATTACAAATCAGGCTCATAGTCGGAACGGCCATAAAGGGGTCCATCACCGCCGTATCCGGATCGGGGACAACCAGCATGTCGCTGGCATGGATCGGCTGCCAGCCCCGGATGCTCGATCCGTCAAAGCCGAATCCCCCCTCAAAGGAATCCTCGTCCAATTCGTGTAGCGGGACACTGAAATGCTGCCAGAGTCCGGGAAAATCCAGAAACTTTAAATCCACCATCTTGGTTTTGTTCTTCTGGGCAAAAGCCAGTACTTCTTTTGGGGTCATGATTATTTCCTCCTTGGTTTTTTTTATCAGGTTGATGAAAAAGACCCATCTTCTGTGTTTCCCTCGCCTTTCGTCTCTCCCCGGCTTTGCCGGGTGCTTGTTGCGGCGTACACAAAAGTACGCCTCACTCCTCAAGACTTCGGGGGCCTTGAATCCGGGCCTTTTTGATCAACCTGTAGAAATGAATTGCCTTTGTAAAATTTTTTACTCCGTCAAAGCGAACAGAATAGCTTTCTTGATTTCTTCCAACCTTTCTTCGTCATAAATTTTCTGCCCTTCCAGATCGGTCACATAAAAAACATCCACCACCTGATCGACCTTGGTTGAAATCTTGGCAAAAGAGATATTGAGTTCCATCACTGATAGGGTTTTGGTGATGGCGTAAAGCAGGCCCAAACGATCCTGGGTGTAAATCTCGACGATGGAACAAAAATCCGAGCCGTGGTTATCGATAATCACTCGGCTTTCGGCTACAATTTTCGGTCCAGTAGAAAGCATCAGGCCGGACTTTTTTTTGGCCAGCCGATAATCCAAAGACAGTTTACCCGAAACCGCCTTGGTCAATTGGTCATAAACCTGTTCCCAGGTTTCTCCCTCAAATAAAGGATCCAAAGGCGGGTTGACCTGGAAAATATCCAGGGCTATTTTATCCGGGCGGGTAAAAATTTGGGCCCCGAGGATATTGATGTTGTTTAAAGACAATACGCCGGTCAGCCTGGAAAACAAACCCGGGCGATCATGACAGCAAATAAAAATTTCATAGATATCTTCCTTTTTTTCTACAGCCCAGAGAAAGGGCTTTCCATCCATCTGGCGTAGTAAGCGCAAATGCTTGGCTATAGACTCCGCAGACAAAGACAGCAGATAAGAAGAAGGCATTCCTTCTAAAATATTTTTCACTTCCTTGCTGGATATTTCCTTTTCCAGCAGTTCCACAACCTGCCTTTGTGAGGTTTCTATGGCCTCCAGAGCTGATTCCGAGGCCCATTCTCCTTTTTCCAGGATATGGAGAATCTTAAAAAATAATTCCTTGAGCAGCAGGGATTTCCAATTGTTCCAGGCTCGGGCACTGGTGGCCAGGGCATCGGCATAGCTGATCAGGTAGAGCATTTTCAGGGTTGATGTTTCCTGGATCGTTCGGGCACAGCGGACGATCAATTCTTCATCATTCAAGTCCCGGCGAAGGGCCGTCTCAACCAACAGGAGATGGTTTTTCACCAGATAGGAAATCGTTTTCGAAGTCTGGAGGGGCAGCTTGAGTCTCTCGGCAATCCTGGGTATCATCAGGGCCCCTTGTTGGGCATGATTATTCCCCTGACCTTTGCCCAGGTCGTGAAATAAACTGGCCAGGTAAAGGACCGAAAAATCCTCAATCTCTCCCCAGATGCCGAACAACAAGGGTTCTTCTTTCAGATAGTATCCGCGACCGATCTTTTTCAATTCCACCAGAGTCAGGAGCAGATGGATATCCACCGTATAAACATGGTAGGTATCGAATTGGGTTCGGCAGACCGTGGCCTCAAATTCAGGAATATAGTGGGTCAGCACTCCGGTTTGAAGCATGGTTTCCAATAATTCCCGCGGGGTTTTCAGGTCTTTGATGATTTCCAAAAAAAGCTCACTGACTTGCCGGGAATTCTGAAAGGTCTCATCAATCAGGGAAAGGTTTTGCTTAATTAATCGAATGGTTTCCTGGACGAGAACGGCCTCTTTCTTCAGGGCATACCAAAAAAGTTTCATCAGAACAGGAGGATTATCCTGAATCACCTGGGCCGATTCGAGATAAATCCTTCCTCCTTCAAGATAGATACCCGGTTCAAGAATTTCTCGGTGCTTTTCCCCCGTTTCTCTTTGTTCGGCCATTCTTTCAAAAAAGTTTTGATGGATGGTCTGAACTTGTTGAAGGTGCTTATAGACCTCCCGCATAAAGACCTCAACCGGAAGGATATCCCCTTGTTTTTTGATCCCGGCCCATTCAGCCATGGCCTCTTGAAATTCGAAGGAGAGCTGATCTGTTTTCCTGCCGGCCAGGTAATGGAGTTGATTTCGTAGCCGAAGCAAATATTTTTCGGAATGAATTAAAGTATCCCGATCCTCCGCGGAGAGAAGGCCGGCCTTTTCCAAAGTTCGGAAGTCCGGGGCCTCAAAGAGGGCCTTTCCGATCCACAGGAGGCAATGGATATCCCGAAGCCCGCCCAATCCTTCTTTTAAATGCGGTTCCAGAAAAAAAGCAGAATCGCCATAACGAAGATGTCGTTTCTCTCTTTCCTTCAAGATCCAATCCTGCCAAAGCAGCTCTTGTCCTTCCTTTAAAAGTTTTCCTATTTGGTCTTTAAGGGACTGGGCCAGGACCGGGCTTCCGGTTATTCGTCTGGCATCAAGCAGAGCGGTTAAAAATTGGGGGTCCGATCGGGCCATTTCTAGACAATCTCCCATGGATTGAACCGTGTATCCCAGATCATAGCCCACATCCCAGAGGGGATAGAGGACCTTGCGGATAGCCTCTTCCACCTGAGGGTCATTTTTTTCAGGATAAAGAAAAAGCAGATCGATATCCGAAAAAGGGGATAGTTCTTTTCGTCCGTATCCTCCCAGCCCCATGACCGTACACGATGGGTCCTCCCCTTCCAATCCGAAAATGGCCCTTACCTCCAGACTGTTAAAAACGGAAATAATGAAGACATCGATGAAGGAGGCATGCCGATGAGCAATGGTCAAGCCCGATTCGCCCTGATCACGGTCATGCTGCTCCCTCAGCTTTTGACGCTGATCGAGGAGATATTTTTTGTGAAGAGGTTCTGTCATTGGTTGTCAAATGGTTATTCGATGCTGGATGCTGTATAAAAGCTAAAGACGATACTGAAAACGGATTACGTTGGTATTTATCCAGGATCCAGTATCGAGTATCCGGTATCGGTTTCTTAAATCGCTTCTTTCCCCTGTTCTCCGGTACGAATGCGGATAACCTCTTCGACCGGCAGGACAAAAATTTTACCGTCGCCGATTTTTCCGGTCCTGGCCGCCTGTTGAATCACCTCAACGACTTTCCCGGCCTGTTCCTCTTCCAACACCAGTTCGATCTTGACCTTGGGCAAAAAATCGATCACATATTCGGCCCCCCGATAAATTTCGGTGTGTCCTTTTTGCCGACCGAATCCTTTTACTTCGGTTATCGTCATTCCCTTGATGCCCATATCATTTAAAGCATCTTTGACTTCATCCAGTTTAAAAGGTTTGATGATGGCTTCGATCTTTTTCAGCATGAGGTCCGTCCTCCTGTTTTTAATTTTGCCCTTTCATGTGCTGCCATTATCTCATATTCTTATTCATAAGGATAATTATTGCAATTGATATGCCATTGGGATTAAAATTTATTTCTGCAATAGAATTAAACGGTTGTAAAAAAAAGGCGCCGAGACCATCCGTCAGATTACAAAATTGTTATTTTTCAAATAAAATAATTTACAAAAATGGAATTATGAAAATTTCCCCTTTTCGACAAAATCAAGATAACGTCCGAAAAAAAGCCAGACCTGTTTATGAAGCCGGTCCAGATATACCTGACTGTCTTGAAGGATATCCTGGGCAGTCAATGGCTGCGGCTTGGCTTTTTTTATCTCTTTAGCCCATTGGGTCAGCCATGTTTGTATCATGGACTCAGTCACCTCAAAGTGAAATTGAAGTCCATAGGCCCATTCCTCAAAACGAAAGGCTTGCTGAGGATAGGCTTCATTTCCGGCCAGACCAACCGCTTCGTTGGGAAGATCGAATGTTTCCCCGTGCCACTGGAACACTAAAAAACAGGGGTCTAATAATGAAAACAAGGGATCTGTTCTGGCCGAAGGGGTCTGGGTCAGAAAATACCAGCCGATCTCCTTATGGGAACCGGGATAGATCCTGGCCCCTAAGGATTTGGCCATCAATTGCGCCCCGAGACAAATTCCCAGAACAGGCTTTCCCAGTTTTAAAACCTGACGAATAAAAGGGAGTTCTTTCTTTAAGAATGGATAGCGGGCTTCGTCATTGGCACTCATGGGACCGCCCATGATCAAAATCAGATCATATGGTTCCACCGAATCAGGCAATCCTTTTCCGGCATAAAGCGGCAGGATTTCCTGTTGCCAACCTTTGGCCCTTAAGATCGTTTCGAGAAGACCTCCTCCTTCCGTCTGATTGTGGGTAATGATCAGTGACTTCCTTCTCATAAACTACCTCAAGAATCCGTATCCGTCTTCCCCGTGCAGGCTTTCATCCATACCGGCCATTTCATCTCCCTGTTCCAGACGAAAGCCGAAAATCTTATTAATGCCGATCAGCAAGATCAAGGTCAAAACTCCGGCGTACAACAGAGTCACGCCGACTCCCATGGCCTGAATGCCCAACTGATTCCAGACCGTCCAGTGCCCACCGGCTTTTTGGACCGCTTCGGCCATCCAACTGGGACGGATGAAAAAAGAGAGCAGAAGCACTCCCGAGGCACTGCCCACCCCGTGAACCCCGAATACATCCAGTGTATCGTCATAACCGAGTTTGTATTTGAGGAGTATGGCGCTATAACAAAACAAAGAGGAAAGGGCGCCAAGCACAAGGGCCCCTACAGGTTGAACCACCCCGGCCGCCGGGGTGATGGCCACCAAACCGGCCAATATGCCGGTGGCAAAACCCAGGGAGGTTGTCTTTTTTAAATGAATCCCCTCTATCAATACCCAGGTCAAAGAACCGGAAGCGGCCGAGAGCTGGGTCATGGTCAAGGCCCGGGCCGTATTCAAGCCGCTGGAGACGGTGCTGCCGGCATTGAACCCGAACCATCCCACCCACAGGAAACCGGCACCGATTAGGGTCATGACCAGGTTGCTGGGCTGGAAGGCTGCTTTGGGGTATCCGTGTCTGGGACCTAAATATAAAGCGGCCACCAGAGCACTTACCCCGGCTGAAATGTGTATGACCGTCCCTCCGGCCAGATCGATCAGACCTCGTGCCCCTGCCTGAAAAAGAAATCCATCCTCGGACCAAACCCAATGACATAAAGGACAATAGACCAACAAAAACCAAAAGGTGATAAAAAGGCTGTAACTCCAAAAGCGCACCCGTTCAGCAAAGGCCCCGGCAATAAGGGCCGGCGTGATGATAGCGAATTTTCCCTGGAACATGGCCACGACATATTCCGGCACCCCGGCGCTGTGGATGGTGTCGTCTATCCCTTTGAGAAAGAAATAATCATTATTCCAGCCGATCCATCCGCCGAGAATATTCTTACCGAAGGCCAGGGAATAACCGCAGACCGACCAAAGGACGCCTATAATAGCCATGGCGATAAAACTGTGCATCATAGTGCCCAGTACATTTTTATTACGAACCAGCCCCCCGTAAAACATGGCCAGTCCGGGGATCATAAACAAGACCAAGCCGGTGGATATCAGCATCCAGGCCGTCGTGCCTGTATCCACAGAATGGGGATCAGCAGCCCAGACGGCACTCCCGATCAGAGAAAAAAACAGAAAAAAGACACCCGACAGAGATTTGGTTAGTTTCATGATAGCCCTCATTTTCATTTTTTTGGGAACTATCAGTTGCCCTCTGCAAAAAAACGACCATCGGAACCCTTCGTTTTTTTCCATTAAATATCTGTCGGTTAACAAATTGGGCCCGGGGCAGGCTGCCAACTGAATGACAATATTGTATTATTTTTTTAAAATAGAAGACTTTTTTGTAATTTCTCCTCCCTGTGTTTCGTGTTGCGAGTTAATGGTTCCGAGGTGCAACGACCGGTTATAAGATTTTGATTTCCTAACCCGTAACCCGCAACTCGAAACCGGATTTTACAAATAGCGTTGGAAAATCTTTGTTCTGACTCCTGACTTCTGGATTCTGTCTCCTTGTTTTTTTAAGAATCAAATCGCCGCTATCCCTGTTTCTCCGGTCCGAAT
>JBEKPQ010000053.1:0-25509 GCA_049520575.1 Thermodesulfobacteriota bacterium
TTGAAGAGCTCATACGTTTTTTTAGCGGCTGTTTCATCGGTATATCGCTTGTAGTTCATCCCGATCAATTCTTCCCGGGTATATCCAAGATCGTTGCACTCGGCATCGTTAACAAAGGTAAAATTTCCGACAAGGTCAACCTCAAAATAACCCTCCTGGGTGTTATCAAGAATGGTCCGGTATCTCTCCTCACTCTGGATCAGTGCCTCTTCGGCCCGCTTGCGCTCCGTTATGTCTTTTGAAATCACTGTTACGTCAGTAATGTTTCCTTGTAAATCTTTAACCGGACCGAATGTCCGGAGAAAATATTTATTATCTCTTTCACTTCTGTGCTCGGTTTGGAAAGAATTGCCTGTGGCGAACACCGCTTCAACTCTATCAGTGAACCGCTTTGTATCTTCTTCGGAATGGAACTCGCTATAGGATCTGCCTATAACCTTATCCAATGGCAGGTCAAGTCTCAACAAGTGTGCCTTGTTCATGAATCGATACCGGCATTCCCTGTCTACGAAATACATGGAGTCTTCGGTAGATGCCAGGGAACGATATTTCTCCTCCGATTGCCGCAGTGCTTCTTCGGCCCGCTTGCGCTCGGTTTCTGACTTTTCGTGTTCGGCAACCTGCTGGCGAAGATCTTCTAACTCCTTAATCAGTTGCTCTTTACTTTTCCTGTTATCATTCATTCTGTAAATCTCCAGTTGAGGTATTCACAATAAAAAAACCCCGCCTCTCCTTTGAGAAATGGGAGAATTCGTACCCTTCTATTACCAAAAAGTCAATGAAATTTGACTCATTTTCGTTGATTACCGTTTGAAGTCTTCTGTTTTATTCAAACTGGGAAGTTAAGGACTTCAGGAAGAAGTCTTTAAATTTCCTTGAACATGGCTTCACCGCACTGAATTTAACGAGTACACCTTGTACTCTTCTGATTTTTCAAAAATGGAATTTTGAGGATTACAAGGATGAAATGTTTGCGGATGACCTGCTACCCTTATATTGGAATCCTTGCTACCATTTTGCTACCATAACACCCCAAAAGAGGGGAAAAGAGAGGATAAGGCCATTTTATAATTGGTTGATTTTATGCCTTTTGCTATCCCCTGTTTCCCCCTGTTTGGGGTTCTGAAAGGCCTGACACGGTAGAGGTCATGGGTTCAAGACCCATCGCGCCTACCAAAGGTTTAAAGGAGTTAGCTGTTTGGGACTAACTCCTTTTTTCTTTCCTGTTTTCGAAGTGCGGGATACTAAAAAAGTTAGGTTTAAGGTGGATTGCCTAGCGAAAACCCAGAAGGCCTTTTAAACAAACAGTCTATCTTAGAATCGCTGTTACTCTTACTTGAGACCCAAGAGGGAAGCGGCATTCACGCCAAGGATCCCATCTATTTCTTCTTTGGTAAAGGCAATCCCCGCTGGCGCCTTTTTCGGCAGATCTTTCAGTAGTTGGATCAAAGTTTTTGTGGGTACAACGGCTGAGTTCATGGGATTATCTGTACCGAAAAGTACTTTTGTGGCCCCGGCAAAATCCAATAGGACTCGAAGTTCCCGGGAAAAAAGTTCATAACGAGTGAAGGCATAATGATCCCACATGGCCAGATCACCAAACAGGTTCGGTTGACGAGCGGCAAGTGATGCCCAGGGACGCCAATTGATCATGCCCATATGGGCGGCAATCACTTTGAGGTCCGGGAAATCGACCGCCAGATCAGCCAGCTCTGTGGCTTCCGCATATTTACAGCGGGAGGGTGGCCCTAAAGGACTGGTATGGGTCAGCAGAATGCCGTTATATTTGACCAGAACCTCTAAAAGTTTGTAAGATTCCCGGCTGCAAGGATAATACCCGTCATCCGGATGGTATTTTAACCCTCTAACCCCATATTCCTCAAAGCACTGCTTCATCATATCCGGAGCTTCGGGCCTCCTCGGGTCTATGCCTGCCAGGGCCATGATACGGCCGGGATTTTTCCGGGCGATATCGCCGATAATTTTATTGCCTCTCTGCATGTTTTCCGATTTGATTTGATTGATATTGGCGTTGTCCACCATACAGATCAAGGTCAGGTCGATCCCGGCATCTTCCATTATGGACAGAACACCATCTCCGGAAGGGTCGGCCCAGGTTCCGGATACTTTTTTAATTAGTTTTTCCGGATCGACATCTATCTTCATCTCCTTGGCTTGGTGGATAGCGGATTGGGCCAAATTCCTGACCATGCTTTCTGAAAGCTTGGCAAACAGATGATAATGCACGTCGATAATCATCTTCCTCTCCTTTCTTCTAACCATCCCTTTTTCTTCAGGGACATTCTTGAACTGGTTGAATGGATGGGGGCTGTAATAAGAAATTTATATGATGCGAAGAGTATAGGATGGAGAAATAAAAGGGTCAAGTAGAAAAGCAGCTTTAGGTAAGGATCCAAAACTTATTATAAAATTATTTTTGACGAAGTCTAGAATAGAGGTTATATATAAAAGCTTCGAAGCGAGTGTCACGTAGCAATGAAGGAAAGGTTTATATGGACATGAACCGATTGGTTAATAGAAGTTGGATATCCATTCTGTTTTGGGGTGTTATTCTTACGGTCCTTTTGTTGATCATGCCGGATATGGGCAAACTGGTCAGAGACAAGGGACAGCCTGAAATCGCTGCCAAATATCCCTATTCTGTTGCCCAAAGCATTCTGAAAAAAATGGACCAACTTCCTGATAACGAAAGAGCCTCAGACGTCACTCTGGTTTATTATCATAAGGAAAAACTATCGCCGGAGAAATTAAATCTTATCAAAGATAAGGTCAACCATTTGGAAAGTCATAAGGAGGAGTTCAGGGTCAGAAAAGTCCTTAACGTTTTTACCAACTCGGAACTCCGAGACCGAGTGATTTCCAAGGATGGGACGACGATACTGGTGCCTTTAAGTATCGAATGGCACGGTCGCACGATCAAGGAAATCAGGCAGGAACTTTCCAGTCGGATGAAAGTCCATGGAGTTGAATTTTTTCTGACTGGCTCAGACTTTATTGTGGAAGATCTTGTCAATACGGTTGAAGAAGGGGTGCAAAAGACCGAACTGATCACGATCTTTCTAATCATTCTGATTTTAATTCTGGTTTTCAGGTCTCCGGTGGCCCCCCTGTTCACCCTTACGATCGTGGGACTTTCCTTTCTGATATCCAGAGGAATCGTTCTACAAATGGTTGACCATTTGGATTTCACCATCTCCAATTTCACAAATATATTCCTTATTTTGGTCCTGTTCGGCATCGGAACCGATTATACCATGCTGCTGTTAATGCGCTTCAAGGAAGAATTATATAAGGGGTTGGATAAAAACAAGGCCATTGTCAATACCTTCAAGACGGCCGGCAAAACGGTCTTTCTCAGTTCCCTCACCATCTTGATAAGCTCTTCCAGCCTGATGTTGGCTCAATTTAAACCTAATCGGTCGGCCTCGGCCGTAGCGGTCGGTGTCGTAGTTTTGCTTTTGTTAATTTTTTCTTTCTTACCGGCCATGATGAAATTATTCGGAAAGCATATTTTCTGGTCGCCTTTAAAGCAATCAGGGCATACCGACAGTCCCTTGTGGGAGAAGACCGCCGCCCTGTCCACCCAACAGCCGTATGGAGCCCTGATTTTTGTTTTGATGGTTTGCGGCCTCGTATTTTTTTACAATGGAAACCTTTCTTATAATCACTTGAAGGAAGTGGGGAAGGGTTATGCTTCCGTTAGGGGGTTTAATATTATCTCTGAACACTTCAGCATTGGAAAGGCTTTGCCGACTACCATCGCCATACAAAATAGAGAAAAAATGGACACCCCTTTTAAATTGGCTGAGTTGGATGTCCTTACTGAAGCATTAAAATCGGTCAAAGGGATTGAAGGGGTCTATAGCGTTACGCAACCTAAAGGGGAAAGAATCAAAGCGCTGTATATCAATGACCAGACCGCCACAGTCAGGGACGGCTTGAAAAAGGCAACGGACGGCATTGATAAATTATATGGCGGAGTTGGGAGTGCCTTAGAACAGATCCGTTCCAAAGAATTGGATTTCAATCCGGTTGAGAAGCTGCAAAAAGGGGCTCAGGAATTGACCTCCGGTATCGCATTGGTCAACCAGAATGTTATTCTGATGAAAAACGGGATGAACCAGGGGGCACAGGGCTCAAAGGATTTGATCAGAGGCATTGAATTCCTCGACCATTCCATGACCCAACTCAAAGATTCATTCCCAGAATTAAAAAACGGCTATTCTTCCCTTGGGCAAGGCTATCAAACCATCGGAACAGGAGTAGGACAGCTCCTTGAGCAAACTAAAAGATTCCAAGCCGCCTTTCATGGAGTGTTAGATCTGCAGAGCCAGCTTCTATCTCGGCACCCGGGATTGGCTTCTGACGACACTTTTGGAAAGGTGGAACTCTATTCAAAAGTGCTTAATGCCAAACTGCAAGAGATGGTTGAGGGGATTTCCAAGTTAAATAACGCCTTGACAACCGCCAACAGCTCGATGGAAAAAGCCAACAAGGGATTGGGGCAGGCGGAAAACGGTATTGCCGCCATGAAAGATGGTACCTCTAAGTTAAAGCAAGGCAGTTCTGAAATGAGCCATTTACTGGCCCAGGGTGCAGTGGGTCAGGAAAAAATTTCAGATGCCTTGGGTCAATTGGTGGAGGGATCGAAACAGCTGGCAGGCGGTCAAAATCAACTGATTGAGGGCCTAAAAAAGATTTCCGCCGATTCCGGGAAATTAGTCAATGGATTATCCGATGCCAGACAAGGTCTTGCTGACCTATCTCAAGGTTTACATGATGCCCAAGCTTATATGGAGAAACTGTCCAGATCAAAAACCGCGACTTCATTTTTTATCCCCGAGGATCAAATTCACGGAAAAGCATTTTCAAAATCCATGGATCAATATATGTCCCCAGACAGAAGGATAACCAAAATTAATATCCAGTTGACCGAAGATCCCTATTCTGAAAAGGCCATGGAGGTGGTCCGTCATATACAGCAAATAGTGACAAACAAGATCAAGGATTCATCCTTGAAAGAAGCGGAATGGGGCTTATCCGGAGTACCCCAGATGAATGTAGATTTAAATGCTATGTCGGGGAATGATTTCAAGATTTCCAGCGCAATTATGCTGGCAGGAATATTGATTGTGCTCCTTATCGTTACCAGAGATCTTTGGATGTCCGTAATGATCATGATTTCTCTGATCGCCGCTTACTATATTTCTTTTTCAATTTCGGGACTGATCTTTGGCCGGATATTGGGAAACGGAAATCTGACCTGGAATGTACCCTTCTTTTCATTTCTTATGATTATAGCCCTGGGAGTGGATTACAGTATTTTTCTGATCATGAGGCAAAGAGAAAACCGAGATATGCCATCCACCCAATCGATCATACTGGCGGCCAAGAATGTAGGAGGAGTAATTTTCTCTGCAGCCATTATTCTTTCCGGAACCTTTGCCGCCATGTATCCTTCGGGTGTAATAACTCTAAGGCAATTATCCATAACCGTAATTCTCGGCATTATGCTGTTGAATCTTATTTTTCTTCCGGTATTTCTTCCGGCTATGTTCGCTTTGAAATTTAAATTCATGAAGCATTAACCTAAGTTCTTTAACCTTACAGTTCCTGTTTTTTCTTCCTTTTTTCTCCTGTTGCGGCCGAGTCTACGGCCCCTTTCTCTTAGGGTAAATTCTCCCCTATGTCGGGGTAAGTTACCCCCTAGCTCCCAATATAATAGCCCTAATCAATAAAAATAACAAATGATATTAACCTGTTACGTAATGGTATTAAAATTGCTAACATAATAAGAGAATTCTTACTACTATTAAAGAGGAGAGAATACCATGACGGGTTCCAATAAGAAGATTCTTCTTGTCGATGACGATGAAGACCTCATTCTTGCACTCAGTAAGATTCTCGAGGCGAAAGGATATGCCGTGATATCCGCTCCCAACAGCACGATTGGGATGGAAAAGGCAAAAAAGGAGGTCCCCGATTTACTTATCATTGATGTCATGATGGAGAAATTTTCCGAAGGCTTTACCTTCATACAGTCTCTGATGGCCGAACCGGTAACCAAAGATATTCCGAGGATTCTTTTAACCGCCCTTGGAATTCAGGAAAGTCTGGATGGCATTTCTCCCCAGGAATTGGGCACGGTAAGAATCCTGCGGAAGCCGGTTCTGACTGATGCCTTGCTCGATGCCGTAAAATCGGCCATTGCCGGAAAATAGGTTGGGCTGAGCCGGCGAAACCCAACATGCCTAATAAAACCAATTTATTGAGTTCCCGGGGTGGAACCCAACCTAAGGTTTTAAGAAAAGGAGAATAGACGTGTTATTCAGAACATTGCCAAAATCCGAATTTACGTCCATGATGCAGCAGATGCTCGAGGCCATTGAGGTGATTGCTCCCAAGCAGGTCGGGGTCAATGCCAAGGGCGAGCCCATTCATCAGTTTTTGCCGATACAATCGGTCGACGAGATGGATCTCGAATATCGCAACACAGACCTTTCCGCCAAGTCCTATTTTTTACCGTTTGAGGAGGTGCTGTCCACCTTCAAATTTGACGGCAAGGACTGGAACCAGGAAATAACCTACTGGTCTAAACCCATAGCGATTGTAGGACTGCATGCCTGTGACATTAATGCCCTACTTAAAATGGACAAGGTGTTCATCAAGGAATTCTTCCCCAATCCTTATTACTTAGCTCGAAGAAACAATGCCTTCATCATAGGTATCGATCACGACCCTTGTGAAGGCGGCTTTTGCCGATCATTAGGAACGGATTCCGTCACCAGGGGTTTTGATCTCTTTCTCACCGATATTGGAGACAAGTATTTCGTTTCTATCGGTTCGGATAAGGGATTCAATACCCTGCAGCAGGTTAAAAATAATGAGGTAACCGATAAGGATACCCAGGAATATCTGGAAAAGCGCCGCCAATTTGCTAAAAAAGAACAGCCCTTGATTAATATCAAGAATCTGCCCAATGTCCTGGACATGGAGTTTAAATCGGATTTTTGGAAGAAGTGGGGCGATCAGTGTTTGAGCTGCGGCAGTTGTGCCATGGTCTGTCCGACCTGCTATTGCTACGGCATAACCGAACTCGCCTCGATGGATTTTAAGGTCAGCCGAAAGACCAAGAAGCTGTATTCCTGCAACCTGATGGATTTTTCACTGGTTGCGGGCGGACATAATTTCAGGCCCGAGCGTGAAAACAGACTTCGATACCGATACTATCACCAGCATCGTGGATTTGTTGAATCCTATGGAGAACCCAAGTGTGTGGGTTGCAACCGCTGTGGACGAGTGTGTTTGGCCGGGATTAACCCTAAAGATATTATCCAGGAGATCCAGACGGAGGTAAAGGAATGACCATGTATTTCCCCCAATATGATGTAACCAAGGACGACCAGTTAAAGCGTTCGTTGGATTTTAACAGTGTGGCGACGTTGAAACATGTCGATCGGGCCTTCAAGGCGGAGATCCTCAACGTCATCCGTCTGACGGAGATGGAGAAGCTCTTCCAGATCAGAGTGATTGATGAAAAGGAGCGAGAGCTGTTCAGCTTCCTGCCGGGGCAATTTACCATGGTAGAAGTCCCAGGATATGGGGAGATGCCGATTTCCATTTCCAGTTCAGAGTCACGGAAAGGCTATGTCGAATTATGCGTTCGAAATGCCGGCCTGGTTTCCGGTGTACTGCACAATGCCCAGAGGGGTGCCGTTATCGGCCTCCGGGGACCTTTCGGCACGCATTTTCCCATGGACATGATGAAAGGTCATAATGTCCTGTTGATAGCCGGCGGCTTAGGTCTGGCGCCCCTTCGCTCGGCGATCTATCACGTGATTGAAAACCGGGCAGAATTTAAAGATGCTCATATTCTTTACGGGGCCAGACAGCCGGATCAGCTGCTGTTTGCCTATCAGTACGATGAGTGGCGGCAGATCGATGATATGAATATACAGATTATCGTCGAACATCCCGATGCCAATTGGAAAGGGCCCGTAGGGTTGATCACCAAGTTGCTGGAAGATATCCGGTTCGATCCGCTCGATACCTATGCCTTGGTGATCGGCCCGCCGGTCATGTTTAAGTTTGTCTGCAATCAACTCAGGGAAAGGGGCATTCCCATGCAGCGCATGTTTGTCTCCCTGGAGCGAAGGATGCACTGCGGGATGGGAAAATGCTGTCGTTGCAATGTCGGTTCAACATTCACTTGTGTGGATGGGCCGGTGTTTGACTATTGGTCCGTGATCAACCTGATTGAAGCGATTTGAGGGGAGAACAAAAATGAAATATCTAGGGATTAAACAACAAAAACCTCGTATCGCCGTTTTTGACTTCACCAGTTGTGAGGGATGCGAATTGCAGTTGGCCAACAAAGAGGATTCTCTGGTCGATTTCCTTATGGCTGTCGAGATTTTAGCCTTCCGTGAAGTCTCATCGGCGAGCAGCGATGACTACGATATTGCCCTGATTGAGGGCTCCATTACCAGAAGTGATGAAATAGGAAGAATTAAAAAGATCAGGGAGCGGGC
Source organism: Thermodesulfobacteriota bacterium (assembly GCA_049520575.1). Classification (GTDB taxonomy): domain Bacteria; phylum Desulfobacterota; class RBG-13-43-22; order RBG-13-43-22; family RBG-13-43-22; genus RBG-13-43-22. The sequence continues at coordinate 8,553 of JBEKPQ010000053.1, forward strand.
CAAGGTTCTGGTGGCCTTGGGCAGTTGTGCCTGCTTCGGCGGTGTGAACAAGCAGAAAAACAAGATGACGATGAAAGAGGCCAATAAAATTGTTTACGGTGACTCACCCAGAGAAACCATGCCGGCACAGGCTATCAAAGAGGTTGTCAGTGTCGATCTGGCGATACCCGGCTGTCCGGTCAACAAAGACGAGGTGGAAAGAATTGTCAGACACCTAGTTTGGGGCGTTCCCTTTCAATTCCAAGTCTACCCGGTCTGTGTTGAGTGTAAACAGCGCGGTACGACCTGTAGGTTTGAAATGGGGGAAATTTGTCTGGGACCGATTACCCGGGCGGGTTGCAATGCACCTTGCCCGGCCGGCGGCCTTGGCTGTTGGGGATGTCGCGGCCCGGCGGAGGATCCCAATTATAAGGAGTTTTTCCAGATTGCATCCGAAAAAGGTTTCAGTGACCAACAGGTCGCTGATCGACTAAATTTCTATGGCGCATTTGAGGGGGTAAAATGAAGGTTCAATTGAATGTAGACGTTCATCATCTGACTAGAGTTGAAGGGCACGGCAATATCAAGGTTCGTATTGAAGACGGCGAGGTCAAAGAGGCGCGCTGGGATGTCGTCGAGACCCCAAGGTACTTTGAGGCCATGCTCAAAGGAAAGCACTATACAGAGGCTGGCATACTCACGGCCAGAATCTGCGGCATATGCTCCATAGGTCACTGCCTGGCCAGCATACGGGCCAGCGAAAATGCCATGGGGGTCACCATACCTGAAACGGCCAGGAAATTACGAATGCTGGCCAAGCACGGTGAGACACTCCAGAGCCATGTCCTGCATCTTTTTTTTCTAGCAGCACCCGACTTTTTCAATTTGCCGAGTGCAATCCACCTGTTGGAAAAAGAAGTTAAAGTTTATGATCTGTCCCGCCGACTCACGAATTTGGCCGATTATCTGTATGATGAGGCCCTGGCCCAAGACCGGTTCATCAAGCCTTCCGCACGAGGGGCTCGACGGGATAAATCAATGCTGGCACCGGAGTTGCGTGAAGAGATTGAGGATGCCCTGTTTGGTATTGCGGAAAATTCTGCACCGGAATTAATCGGGCTTCCAACGGTGAAGCCGTTCCTGGATAAAAAACCGGAGATTGTCAATATGGCCGTGCGTCTGAAGAGCCTGGGCAACCGGATTTGTGATGTGGTGGCCGGTCGAACGACCCATCCGGTCTCATTACAGGTCGGCGGTGTGGCCATGGCCCCGGATAAAAAGGCCCTGGCCATTCTGCGCGATGAATTGAAACGCTCGGTGGGCGATCTGAAGATGACGGCGGAACTGTTTAAGACCTTTAATATCCCTGATTTTATCCGCCAGACGGAATTTGTATCACTCAAGGGTGTGGATGAGTATCCTTTTATCGGCGGGGATCTGATTTCTACGGATGGTGTGGTCAAAAGGGAAGATGAATATCTGAAGATGACCAACGAGTATCTTGATGCGAATAATACTTCAAAATGGTGCAAGGTTTCCCGTGAATCAATGGCGGTTGGCGCCTTGGCCCGTTTTAATAACAACTACCCCTTGCTTCATCCCGAGGCCAAGAAGGTTGCCGAGTTTTTAGGGCTGGCACCCGTCTCGCATAATCCTTTTATGAACAATGTGGCCCAGTTGATTGAAACGGTTCATGTTGTTTTTGAGTCGATACGTTATATTGAAACGTTACTCGAAGACGATTTTAAAAACATCATGGTGCCTGTTGTGCCCAAGGCCGGCAGAGGTGTCGGGGCTGTGGAAGTACCGCGCGGCATCCTCTATCATGACTATCTATACGATAAAAATGGTTTTATCCTAAGCGCCAACTGCATTATCCCGACGACCCAGAATAATGCCAATATCCATTTTGATATGAAGGAACTGGCCAGACAATTTGCGCCCAAAGGGCTTACGGATAAGCAACTCGAGTTGCTTTGCTCGATGTTGGTGCGATCCTATGATCCGTGTATATCCTGTTCGGTGCATTGATTAGTCAAAATATTGGGGGCCTAAACCCTATTTCTGATATCAATGCCCCCATCATCCCAGTCATTCCGGCGGTTGGAGTTATTTTCTTCAACCGCCTTTTCTTTTTTTTGATCTCTGGTGTGGGTTTGCATCCAGACCATGGTTCAACTTTTAGCCCGCCAGAATAAGGAGTTATAGTGGAAAACCCCAAATAACAAGATTATTAATCCCTTGATAGTTTATAGTTAAAAATAAATCCTCAGACGATTTGATGTAAGAATCTAATGAGTTGTTTGGCAACTACATCTCGGTAATTTCCCCAATCCCATAACGATTCAAGGACAACCGGCAAAAAATCTTCGAGGCCGTAGATTGGCCGGTCACCAGACCCTTTCCTGTTAATAAACAGGGCCAATTGGAATAACTTATTGTTTATATTAATAAAAAAAGTAAATCTAAATTATAAAATCAGGTTATAGGACTCTTTTAAAATAAATGGTTAATTTGATTAAGGGAAGTTAAATTGTTGTTGACACAATCAGTCGTATAAATTATATAGCATACATAAATTTTTTTAAAATAGGTCCTTTGTTTTTTAAAACTATCAGTAAGTATTGAATATTTTTTAATGGAAAGAAAAAAAGAAGTAAAAAGGAGGTAAGGAAAAGATAGCTATGGCGAATATTACCATCAATGGCCGGAAAATAACCACGCAGACGGGAATTACGATTCTTCAGGCCGCCCGGCAGGAGGGAATTGACATTCCGACTCTGTGTGACCATCCGGCATTATCTGCCGTCGGTGCTTGCCGAATGTGCATTGTGGCAATTGAAGGACAGCGTAATCTGCAGACAGCTTGTACCTTTCCGGTAACTGAAGGAATGCAAATACAAACAGAGTCTCCCGAAGTGGTCAAGGCCCGGAAATTTGTTCTCAATCTGACGTTTTCGGAAAGAAATCACTTCTGCCCCTATTGTGAAATGAGCGGCAACTGTGAGCTGCAGGAACTCGGATACCGTTATGGTATCGATCATTGGGCCTTTCCGACTTATACCCAACCATTTCCCCTGGATGCCACCAATAAATATTATTTGATGGATCACAACCGTTGCGTTTTATGCCAGCGATGTTTCAGGGCCTGCGGAGAGTTGGTAGCCAATCACACTCTCGGCTTAAAACAGCGTGGCAATCAGAGTATGATCCATGCTGATGCCGATATACCTTTGGGCAAATCTTCTTGTATCTCCTGCGGCACCTGCACTCAGGTATGCCCGACAGGGGCTTTATTTTATAAAAGAAGCGCCTATATGGGGCGTGACAGTCTGACAGAGAAAATTAAAAGCACCTGCGGCCAATGCAGTATCGGCTGCGGGATAGAGATCGTGACCCGCGGCGGAAATATCCTGAAAATCCTGGGAGATTGGGATGCCCCGGTCAATAAAGGTCTGCTGTGCAAAATGGGCCGATTTGAGCCTTTATATGATGACCGCAAGAGGGTTACGGAACCGCTGTTCCGTCAGGAAGGAAATCTGAAACCGGTCAGCTGGAATGAGGCTCTGCAAACCGTGGCGAAACAGATCGGCGGCACCTCAGCTAAACAAATAGGCCTGCTGGCGACCAGTTTTTCAACTAATGAAGCCCTTTATCTGATCAATAAGTTGTTTCATGATGAACTCAAGGTATCTAATATCGGCCTGCTCAATGGTGCAGCGCCGCAAATTCACAAAAAGCCGCAAGGTTCTCTGGCGGATATCGCCCAAAGCGATATCATTTTAGTCATCGGCGCAAATCCTGTCGTCGATCAGCCGGTGGCGTCTTTCCTGATTAAACGAGTTGTGGATAAAGGGGCGCGCCTGATCGTGGTTGATGATCGGGAAAACGGACTCACCCCGTTCGCCTATCTGAGTATGAAAACAGGCGATATTCATAAGGCTATTGAAATCGCCAATGAAGCGCTGAATCCGGTTGTGTTGTACGGTTCGGATATTTCTGAAAGTTCGGTCGCGGCGATGAAGAAGTTGGACGATAAGGTGAAATTTATCGCCATGGAGTCCGGGGTCAATACGCGGGCGTCCAAGGCTTTTGGAATCAATAACGGTTTTAATCCTTCGGCTGTTCAGTTGTTGTACGTCGCACAAGGTGAACAAAATTGTGACGGGAAGGATTTGTTGAAAAAGATTCCCAAAGGGGCTTTTATCATTGTTCAGTCGAGTTATTTGTCGGAACTTACTGAAAAGGCGGACTTGGTGCTGCCGACGGCCATCTGGTCGGAACGGACAGGGAGTTTGACCAATACGGAGGGCCGCACTCAATTGGTAAACCGTGCGGTGAAACCAGAGGGACAGGCCAAGTCTGACTGGGAGATTCTCAAAATGTTGGCGGAAAAGTTGGACAGGAAAATCGCCGTTTCCACGGATGAGGTTTCAGCCAGCTTGAAGAAGTTATTATAAGGAAAGGAGCGGTCTGAATGGCAAAAGTAAAGATAGCGACAGACTGGCTGGCCGGTTGTGCCGGATGCCACATGTCATTATTGGATATAGATGAGCGGATTGTCCCATTGTCTCAATTGGTGGAGTTTACCTCAAGTCCGATCACCGATCTTAAACATCCTCCGAAGGAAGGCGTGACGGTAGGGATTCTTGAAGGGGCGATCTGTAACACCCACAATATTGAAGTCGCCAAACAAATGCGTGAACGCTGCGATATCCTAATCGCGGTCGGAGATTGCGCCACCTTCGGCGGCGTGCCGGCCATGCGTAATCTTGTCGGCACCGAGGCGGCTTTGAAAAGGGCTTATCTGGAAACAGAAAGCACCGTTGACGGATTAATTCCGGACTCCCCCGAATTGGGCAAACCTTTGGATATGGTCATGGGGGTCGACAAAGTGGTCAAGGTGGATCTGTTCATTCCGGGATGTCCACCGAGGGCGGATGCTTTTTTTTATGCTTTGACGGAACTTCTTGCCGGGCGAACCCCAGTGGTTCTACCGCCCGAAGTATTTACATATGATTAGAGGAGAATGTCTATGGGGCGAAAGATAACTATTGAACCAATTACACGAATTGAAGGTCACGGAAGAGTGACCATCCATCTGGATGACCAGGGTGAAGTCGAACAGACTTTTTTCCATGTCGATGAATTCCGCGGTCTCGAGAAATTTACTGAAGGCCGGCCGTATTATGAAATGCCTCAGATTACCCAGCGTATTTGCGGAATCTGCCCGATCAGTCATCATCTTGCGGCCGCCAAGGCCTGTGATGGCGTGGCCCGTGTTGTACCGACCCGTCCGGCCAAATTATTGCGCGAATTGATGCATATGGGTCAATATGTGCAGTCTCACGGCATGCACTTTTTTTATCTGGCCGGCCCTGATTTGTTGTTTGGGTTTGATTCCGATCCGGCGACCCGCAATGTATTGCGGATCATTGAAGAAAATCCAGAGCTGGCCCTGAAAGCGGTGAACCTGCGACGTTTCGGACAGCAGATCATCGAAAGACTGGGCGGAAAGCGCATCCATGCCAATCTTGCCGTTTCCGGCGGGGTCAACGCCCCGTTGAAACAGGAGGATCACAAGGCCATCGCCGCCGAACTGAAGACCATGGTCGAAATCGCCAAAGTAGCGGTCAGCATCGGCAAGGGTTGGCTGGAAGCCAATAAAGAAACGGCGGAAATCTTTGCCTCATTTCCCTCCAATTATATGGGCATGGTGGATGAGGAGGGAGGCCTGCAACTTTATGACGGTGAAATTCGGGTGAGAGACGCGAACGGAGCCCTGTTGGCCCAGTTTAAACCTGAGCATTATCTGTCCTATATAGCGGAACATGTTGAACCCTGGTCGTTTCTCAAACATCCTTACTTGCGCATGCTGGGCTGGCCGCAGGGGTTTTACCGTGTAGGCCCCCTGGGCCGGTTGAATGTGATCGACAAGATCGGCACACCCCTGGCTCAGGAAGAATTTAAATTATTTAAGCAGATCAACGGCGGCAAACCGGTGGAAGGGTCTCTTTATTACCATTACGCCCGCCTGATTGAACTGGTCTATGCTTTGGAGAGAATAGGTCAATTGCTGGATGACCCGGACATTCTGTCCAACGATGTTAGAAACTATCCACCTTTGGAAAAGATAGCGGGACAAGGGGTCGGTGTTGTTGAAGCCCCCCGCGGAACCCTTTTCCATGATTACGGTGCGGACGAAAACGGGCAATTGACCAGGGTGAATCTGATCGTGGCCACAGGAAATAACAACTGGGCCATGCATACGGCGGCGGGATCGGTGGCCAAGGCCTTCGTGAAAGGAAACAAACTGACCGAAGGCATGCTGAACCGGGTTGAAGCGGCCATTCGTTGTTACGACCCTTGCTTGTCCTGCGCCACGCACGCCATCGGCCAAATGCCTTTGGAGATCAGACTGCTGGCGGCGGACGGCACGGAACTGGATCGTCTCAGCCGCTAAAAATAATTTTAACCATTACAATGCAGACCGGGGCAATAGGTTGTTTCGGTCTGCATTTTTTTTAAGAGAGTGATTATGCCCCGGACCATTATTATCGGCTACGGCAATATAGACCGGTCCGATGACGGTGCCGCTTATACCATAATCAATCTGGTTAGGAAAGAATTGGGTCAAACGATCCTGGAAGAAGGCGATACCGGATTGGAAAAGTTGGAGGGGGAAACGGATTCCGTTTTTTTACTTCAGCTCGTCCCTGAGATCATGGATTGGCTTAGGGATTACGAACAGATCATCTTTGTTGACGCCCATACCGGCCCGGATCTGGAAGATCTTAACTGTTCAAAGGTTGTTCCCGAATATGTCACTTCAACCTTTACCCATCATATGACACCGGCCGCGCTTCTGGCCTTTCTAAAAGCGATTTATCACCATGAACCCGTGGCCTATCTGGTGTCTGTCCTGGGTCATGATTTCGATTTCAAACGCAGTTTCTCCCCAGAGACCCAGTTGATGTTGATTCCGGCCAGGGATAAAATTCTGCAATTGCTGAAATCGACCGTAGCCGTGAATTCCTGAATTCCATCCTTCGCCATCAAACTAACGGGAAAAATCAGCGGCATGGTAACATGTCTGCTGGATTTGGAGGTTAGCCTTAAAAATTAAAATTTCTTACTCATACATTTCTGGATAAAGAATTCCAGTTTTAGGCCATGTTAATTTGATTGATTTTTTACTAATTTCCCAGTTCGTAATTTTGAACCTGCAGAAATTCACTTCCAAAGTATCTTTTTCACTTTCCAAAAAGCTTAGGAATTTAGGAATTGTTTCTATTTCTTCAAAAATGGGGATAAGGACTGCGTGCAAATTCTGATCTGTTCTTATAAACACAATTAAAGCCCATATATTATTGTTGACATCTCGGCAAACAAGTAACTGATTATCTGATATTGTGCCCTGAAAACCAAGTCTGTTAGAGGTTAACGGCCTTACCATATGTGCAAAGTTTCGAAAGAAAGGAAGGGCGTTTTTAAGTACTTCAGATTTTGATTTGTTTTTATTATATTCATAGAATTTCCCGAGGATCTCGTGGCCGACAAAGTTTCCCCCTGAAGACAAAGCATAATCATAGCCAAGCATGTCAAAAAGAGTGAGATGTGCGGACTTTATTAATGACACCAAAGCTGGTAACCGAATATCTTTTGATATATCTATTTTCCAATTGCCATCAATTTCAGACAGTACCTCTTCAGCCGACATTTTAAGGGCTATCTTAGTTGTTTGCTCGTCATTTTCAATTATGACCGGCGAGAAATAGTTCGGAATATTGCCTTCTGTGTAGTAATAATCAATGGGATTGCTATTAAGTAGAATTTTGGGTTTTATGCTTTTTGAGAGTTGCTTGTCGCGTAATATTTCATCTGGGGAAAACTTTCTTGAGTGTTGAAGGAGTGTAAATTCTGATTCAAACTTTGAACCATAGAAATTATCAATGTCTTCTCGTTGAACTGTCCAAGCGCGTGCAGAATTTGGAAAGGCTAGATTAACAATATGCCCCATGCAAAGCGGTTTGTTTTCGTCTTTGTATAGTATGGGACAATAAAAGTAATTAAATGGATAGCCAGTCTTTTGAGCATAATTTTCTCTTAATATCTCGAGTTTTGTCTTGAAAATTTCGTTCATTTCTCAAGCAAGCCTTCCCAAATTATTTTTTAATGAGGCTCGGCATAACCCGGAGTGCCCCGATAGTGACACGATCGGGTTCATGCCGTCGTTAGCCTTTCATAGTTCTTCTTTAGTATTCAATCTGCCTTTGTTTTTCAAGATTTTAAGAACTGTACCTCTGTCATCATATAAATCTTCAAATATTCTTTGAGCATAATGCAGCGCGGATTCTACTTCAGCTTGACTGATTTCTCTCCACTCATCATGAACAACTTCATTTCCTAAAACCCTTATATCTTCATGCGCTTTTTGTTTGCGGGCTGCTGTAATAACGCCATCATCAGCTGCATCATCAATTTTTTTTTGCAAAGAACCTGTCGTATATCCGTTTTCCTTTAATGTTTTCTCGAGTGCTGACCTGACAAGTGCACTGGCCGCACGATATGCTTCAACCGATGCGCACAATTCTGCTTCTCTGTATTCTTTAATGATCCCTTCTGGAACTCCATTAGGAATTGGAGACGATGATAGGCTTCTTGGAAAGAAAGATTCCAAAACTCCCGGTCCCCGACCATTATCATGAAATTTAGCTAAACCTGCCCTACCGCAACCAGAGCACTTCAGTAGACGCCAGTGTATTCTTGTGAAAGTCTGTCCATTGAATGAATGACGCTCATCAAACAGAAGATAGCCAAGCTCACCATTCGGTGTTTGGTGATCAAAGTTTGAAATTGCGCCGTTACAATCTGGGCATCTTGCCCTCACAGAGTAATTATTGATTACTGTGGGTTTCATTAGGAATTCCTTTTATTATCGTGGGCTAACGACTGAAATCACCGGACCCGTGAGGCGCGACCGCGCGCCTTACGGGGTACGGTGGATTTCTTGGTTCGATATTCCTCTTTGTTTTCGAAGACCAGAAGGCGTTGATGACTAGACTCAAGCGATGGTGAGGAGAGGTACTCGACAGCAGTCTTCTCCTGTCCACCGTGCTCCGCTAACTTCTTGAGGTCAATTCGTTTGAGGACGTCGATAGTGACGGGCCTCTTCGCGTCCGTGAAGACAAGTGCTGATATGAATCGCTGGGCCGTTTCGGAGTTCAGGAGGTCAGCAAAAAACTCGGCCTCTGACTTGGAGTCGCAAGGAATGAAGTAGCAGGTGTCGTCGACCATGATCGGTCTGCCGCCAGCGCTCCCTACCGCCTGAAAATGGAGATTCTTGTAGAGCCCAGAAATGGCGACCTTCGCGAGTGAGAACGAGTAGTCACCCACGCCGAAGACGGAAAACCTAGAGCGCTTCGCGTAGATCGAACTGCCTCTCTCATCCAATGTCTTAGCGTGATCGAGAAGGTACCGCCATGTCTTGGGGGCCGTCTTCGCGATCTCGGCAGTCGGGTCAGCAACCCGACGCTGTGTCAGTAGCACGAATCGTGAGGGCCGCAGTCTGCCGTTCGCTAAATCGGAAGACTTGAGCAAGGGGAAGATGAAGTCGTTTTCCAGTTCGCACCGCTCCCCGAGTCCGTTGACGAACGAGCCATTGTCTCGCGTGAACTCCATCACCTTCGCCGCATCATGCTTCACCCCGGACCGCCACTTTCGGTACTCCAAGCCGTCGAGATCACGCAATGCGCGGTAGGTATCGATGTCTGAGACCAGATCTCCGCCAAACAAACCGAAGGTCTGCAAAGGTTCATCAAAGGATAGGGAGCGGTAGACTGTCGCAGTGGATTCGGTTCCCCCAATTCCGGTATGTGTGTACAGCAAACACGCGTCTACTGACACGTTAAACTCAGCGGCTGCGTCAATCAGATGAAGTGAAGATGGCCCGGCATCGAGCCCGTTGAGCCATGCGTGCCGCAGAACCTTGCGTGCCGTTGCCGTCTTGCAAAGCATGGCGATGGCAGCCCGCTTTCCCTGAAGCGCCTCCAGCAGCCTGATAAGCATCCATTCGGAAATGTCGAAGTTCGCCTTACCCGTCTTGGCGGCGAAGCCGCCATGTCCCTGAAAATTGGACTTCTCGGGGAGGTTCCTCCCGCCGATGACCCCCATTCCAGCATTTGTGATCCATGGCGGATTACCGATGATAAGCAGAGGTTCAGATTGTTCAAAAAGGAGTTCCCGCCAGTTGGTAGTGAAGAAGTCACGTTGCTGAACAGTCGCTACGGGTGGTCCGATCCGCGCAAGGGCGGCACTTGCCGCCTTGACGTAGTCGGCGTTTACATCGAATCCCCAGTAGTTGGGTGACTTCCCAAAACGCTCGGCAGCCGCCTGAAGAAAGGCGCCAACCCCGCACGTTGGTTCGATGATTGTGCCAATGTGCCTATCTTCTTGTTCAACCAGCGCCGCGACGCGTCGCGCTAGGGACAGAGGAGTTTGAAAGTCTCCGTATTCTTTCTTAGAGCTCATAGCCATTGAACTCCTGCTTGTTACCAATCAATGCTATCTGGATCCTTTATGAACTTCTTGGAAAAGTTTTCATGTTTCTTACGTTCTTTTTGCCTGTACTTCTCGTATGCTGCCAGAAACCCTTTGTAGAAGTCGCGTTTAGTTTGGTCTTTGATCGTCTTTAGGGGGCCAATTTTCTGAATTACACCGTAGCCCTGAGCTTCTATTGATAAACACTCCCAGCTTATGTGCTCAATCGGAATCAGTTCGGATTCCTTCAATACACTCAGGTCGTCTCCCGCTTCCTCGTAATCCACAAATATGAAACTGAGTTCATTTCGGTCCTCGAAGACCCATTTGTGCATTTTCTTAATCGAAATCATGTTGGGCGAGTAATTCTGTTTGGCGACGTTATTGCTCTTTACGTTTACAGCATGATTATCAGCCAGCATGAAATCGCCGACTGCTTTCCGGGTCGTTGTGCCCTTGCCATATTTGTCTGCCATCATCTTTTCGATTCTACTGTATGCGTCCATAATGGGCCATTCCTAGTGTCTTGTTGATTATCGAACAATATATTGAATAGTTTCTTTTCAATATCAGGAAGTTGCGTGATTGTCAATGTCAAATTTAATATTTATTGACAAATCTATTTGATATTATTATTTTATATGAGTTGTTCAATATCTAATTTAAGATATTAAGAGGTTTTCTGTTCAAAGATTAAAAGGATTGGATCCAATTATTTTGATTTCGCATTAAACCGCCATGCCCCACCAGGGGCATGACACTACGATACGGTCAGCTTCGCTGACCTAAAGAATAGGCCTCCCACAGGAGGCCGGGACATGAAAATAGGTTGGGGGTAGGTTGAACCTCGAACCCCATTTTCGTTTTAAAAGGAACCTTCCTTTTCATTTCTAAAGGTTCCGACCCTAAATCCTTTAAGGTCACCTGGTTAGCCTTTTTTTCTCCTTGATCCGTTCTTATCCTTATCTTATACTCTACTCTTTGAAAAAATATTGTTTTAAAACCTCATGCCCCACCTGGGGATGGACAACGAAAAGTAAGAATATGGGTTTCGCCGAACATAGAACTTTGAACCTTGAACGGTCTTTTTTTAAGAATTTATGAAAAAACGATATCGAGTTTATATACAAGGGATCGTTCAAGGGGTTGGATTTCGCCCTTTCATCTACCAGCAGGCTGTAGGGAGAAGTTTGTCCGGCTATGTGACCAACACCTCACAAGGTGCGGAGTTGGAAGTAGAAGGGGAGGATGAGGTTATTGAGGATTTTTTGCAGACGGTTCAAACAAACCCGCCCCCGTTGGCCCGAATTACCGACTTCCGCGTCGAACCGCTGCCGTTGGTGCATGACCGGGAGTTCACCATCCGTCAAAGCGTTGTCCAAGAAGAACGATCAGCGCTGATCTCTCCGGATATAGCCACTTGTCCCGATTGCCTCAAGGAACTCAGGGATCCGTCGGATCGTCGTTTTCAATACCCCTTTATCAACTGCACCAACTGCGGACCCCGCTATACGATCATTCAAGATATACCCTATGACCGGGACAAGACCACCATGGCCCCTTTTGCTATGTGCCCGGACTGCGCCGAGGAATACCATTCTCCTATGAGCCGGCGCTTTCACGCTCAGCCCATTGCCTGCTGGAAATGCGGTCCTCAGGTTTCCTTACATGACAGCCAGGGGCGATTCATGGACCAGGCTTCCCCGATCCAAGAAACGGCCCGGCTGCTCAAAGAAGGCCGGATTCTAGCCATCAAAGGCTTAGGAGGATTTCATTTAGCCGTCGATGCCACCCAGGAAGAGGCGGTGGTGCGTTTAAGGACCCGGAAGCACCGGGAAGAAAAACCCTTGGCCCTGATGTCCAGGGATCTGGAACAGGTGGCCGCCTATGCCTTTATCGGGAACGAGGAAGCAGAAATCCTTTTATCCAAGGAGCGCCCTATTGTTTTGCTTTCCAAGAAACTCCCCAATCCTATAGCCTCTTCAGTGGCCCCGGGCAATCAATACTTCGGCGTCATGCTGCCCTATACGCCTGTTCACCACTTTTTAATGGACCATGATTTTATTGCCCTGGTCATGACCAGCGGGAACCTCTCGGAGGAACCAATTTGCCTGGATAATGACGAGGCCTTTCGCCGTTTAGCGGGGATTGCCGATTTTTTTCTGGTCCACAATCGTGATATCTATCTGCGCAGTGATGATTCCATTATTCAAAGGGTTGCCAATCGGACACGCCAGATAAGGCGCTCCAGGGGATTTGTGCCGGTGCCGATCTTCTTAAGAGAACCGGTCTCCCCCGTCCTGGCCTGCGGGGCGGAACTTAAAAATACCATCTGCCTGACCAAGGATAATAGGGCCTTTTTAAGTCAGCACATCGGCGACCTGGAAAACTTAGAGACCTTAAATTTTTTTAAATTAACTATAAATCATCTAAAGCAGATTCTCCAAATCGAGCCGGAGATCATTGCCTATGATCTGCATCCTGATTATCTGAGCACCCGCTATGCCCTGGAACAACAAGGCTTGCGCTCGATCGGCATTCAGCATCATTTTGCCCACATCGTGGGCGGTATGGCCGAACATGGGCTGCAGGAAAAGGTGATCGGTCTTTCTTTGGACGGCACCGGTTACGGCCTTGACGGTAGGATCTGGGGCGGAGAGATTCTGGTTGCCGACCTATCCTCCTTTGAACGAAAAGGGCATTTTGCCTATCTGCCTATGCCCGGCGGGAGTAAGGCCATCAAAGAGCCTTGGCGTATGGCCGTCAGTTATTTATATCAGGCCTATGGAGAGGGATTATGGGAGCTGCCATTGCCGTTTCTACAAAGACAGGATAAATCAAAAATAGAAATCATCCTCAGGATGATCCGGCAAGGGATTAATTCCCCCCTCACTTCCAGTTGCGGGAGGTTTTTTGACGGGATCGCCGCCTTGATCGGCTTGAGGGATTTTGTGGCCTATGAAGGCCAGGCGGCCATGGAATTGGAGATGCTTCAAGGAAGAGAAGCGGAGGTGCCTTATCCCCTGGAAATAGTCGAAGAGCAAGGGGTATTACAAGTCAGACCCCAACCCATTATTCAGGGAGTCGTCCAGGATGTCCTGAACAATAATTCTGCGGGATCCATCAGCCGAAGATTTCATCTGACCTTGATGGAAGTGCTGACTCAGGTTTGTAGAAAGATCCGGGATGACTCAGGCCTTGAAAAAGTAGTCATGGCCGGAGGGGTCTTTCAAAATAGAACCCTTCTGGCCGGTATGGAAGAAAGACTTCAAAAAGAAGGGTTTCAGATTTATAGCAAGGCCTTAATTCCCAGCAATGACGGAGGGATTGCCCTGGGCCAGGCCGTAGCGGCCCATTATATAAATCAGAAAAAAGATACGGTGTGAATTGTTTTTTTGAGACAAAATGGTTATATTAATGTTGGATCATCTCTAAACAAGTCGGAGATGATCCAAGGATTCAAGGAGTCCAGGATTCAAGGGTTCAAGGTGAATGCTAAAGAATTATAACGTACTGAAGATTTGGGAGAAATCCTATCGAATTCTTAAAAGGAGCTTAAAAAATTTATGTGTTTAGCTGTTCCTATGGAAGTTAAAAAGATTACCGACAACTGGGCGGTGGTGGAATACGAAGGAAACAGGCAGGAGGTCCGGCTGGATGTGATCGATTATCAGCCGGAGGTTGGCGATTATGTCATTATCCACGCCGGTTTTGCCATTCACCGGATTGATGAAGAAGAGGCCAAAGAAAGTCTTAGATACTGGAAGGAAATGATGGCCCAGGCCGATGAAGCATCTCAGTGAATATCGGGATAAAGACCTGGCCCAAAAATTGATAAGCGCTATATGGGCCAGGTCTAAAAAACCAATCCACCTGATGGAGGTCTGCGGAACCCATACGGTCGCTATTTTTCGGCATGGGATCCGGCAGGTCCTGCCGCCTCATATACAGCTCATCTCCGGCCCCGGCTGTCCGGTGTGCGTAACGGCTACGGAAGAAATAGACCGGGCCATCAAACTGGCTCGATATCCTGAGGTCATCGTGGCCACCTTCGGGGACCTGATCCGAGTGCCCGGATCGGATTCCTCTTTGCAACAGGAAAGGGCCATGGGCCGGGTCATTCGCCTGGTTTATTCGAGTTTTGACGCCTTGAAAACAGCTCAGGAAAACCCAAATAAAAAAGTGGTCTTCCTGGCTATCGGCTTTGAAACGACTGCCCCGACGATTGCCGCCACCGTCCTGGAGGCCCAACGCCTGGGTTTAAAGAATTTTTTTATTTTATCGGCCCACAAACTCCTGCCCCCGGCTTTAGCGGCTTTACTGGACTCGGGCGATTTGAATATACAAGGCTTTATCTATCCGGGCCATGTAACCACAGTGATCGGAACCGCCGCTTATGAACAGGTGGCCCAAACCTATCATGTTCCCGGTGTCGTCTGCGGTTTTGAGCCGGTGGATATACTGGAAACCGTTCTCCTGCTGGTTGAGCAGATCGAAAAGGATCAAGCCAGGGTCGAGATCCAATATAAACGCGGGGCCACAGCCGAAGGGAATCTCAAGGCCTTGGCCGTGCTTAATAAGGTTTTTGTCCCCTGTGATGCCCCCTGGCGCGGTTTGGGAACTATTCCGAAAAGCGGGTTGACTTTGCGAGCGGAGTACAGGGTATTTGCTGCTGAAGACCATTTCGATCTTCAAGTCCCACCGGCCAAGGATCATCCGGGCTGCGCCTGCGGCGAGGTTTTGCGCGGAGTCAAGACGCCTTTGCAATGTAAATTGTTTGGAACCGTTTGTCTGCCGGACAATCCTATCGGCCCCTGCATGGTTTCCACCGAAGGGACCTGCGCTGCTTACTATAAATATCGTGACTGAAAACACTGTAAAATGTCACTATTCAGCTGTCAGCATTTATACATGAAGACAAAAATTTTGGGGATAAATTCCATACCCATTTGCCGTCATGCCGGACTTGATCCGGCATCCAGCCCCGCCAACGGTGGGATAAGCCCTGGATTCCGGCTTTCGCCGGAATGACATTATACAAAATGACTTATGTCGCTACGTTTAGCATAAGATCAAACTTTGCATCAGAATGCTCCATAATACTGATTGCCTGTTGCTGATCACCGTCTGTTCAAAAGGAATTTCCC
This sequence comes from Thermodesulfobacteriota bacterium, assembly GCA_049520575.1. GTDB lineage: Bacteria > Desulfobacterota > RBG-13-43-22 > RBG-13-43-22 > RBG-13-43-22 > RBG-13-43-22. Next base: position 24,218 of record JBEKPQ010000053.1, read on the forward strand.
ATGTCTTTTGATAAAATCACCCTGGACCACGGCAGTGGAGGCCGGGCTTCCCACGAATTGATTGAAAAGGTTTTTGTTCCTCGGTTTCAAAACCCTTTCTTAAATGAAATGAATGACAGCGCTGTTTTTGAATTAAACGGCGCCAGACTGGCCTTTACCACCGACAGTTACGTGGTGGACCCGATTTTTTCCCCGGGTGGTGACATCGGCTCTCTGGCCGTTTGCGGCACGGTCAATGATCTGGCTATGAGAGGGGCTCGTCCTTATTTCCTAAGTGTAGGCTTCATTATCGAGGAAGGCTTTCCCATAAAAGATCTGGAACAGATCATTCTTTCCATGGAAAGGGCAGCCAAGGAAGCCGGAGTCCAAGTGGTTACCGGCGATACCAAGGTGGTCCCTAAGGGTGCAGCGGACAAGATCTTCATCAATACCTCCGGGATCGGTCTTATTCCTGAAGGTATCCACATCGCCGGGCAGAATGCCAGACCGGGAGATGCCGTTATCATCAGCGGTACGATCGGAGATCACGGGATGACCATCCTTTCAAAGAGAGAAGGACTGTCTTTTGAGTCTTCCTTGAAAAGCGATGCGGCCCCCTTAAATCGATTGGTTCAGGAGATGTTAAAGACCGGTTCCAAGATTCATGTGCTGCGCGATCCCACCCGTGGGGGACTGGCCACTACCTTGAATGAAATTGCCATGCAATCCTCCGTCGGGATTGAACTTTTGGAAGAGTCCATACCGATCAGGTCGAGTGTCCTGGCCGCTTCGGAAATCCTGGGATTGGATCCCCTTTATATTGCCAATGAAGGAAAATTAGTCGCCATTCTGCCTCAATCTCAAGCAGAGGTTGTCTTAGCCGCCATGAAAAAGAACCCCTATGGACAGGAGGCAGCCCTGATCGGAGAAGTGAAGGCAGAAAATCCAGGGAAGGTGGTTATGAAAACCTTGATCGGGGGGAAACGATTGATAGATATGTTGACCGGCGAACAACTCCCCAGGATTTGTTAAAGGTTTTATAATTACGGCATGCTATAATTATAGAGTGAAAGTTAGGATTTGATCGTACAAGGGCTGTCAGGTTTTATGATATTTTTCTGAATTTTATCATCATAGGTCTTTTTTAGGGAATGGAGTACTTCCTGTACTCTTCAAATTTTCAATCTGGATAAAACGGAAGAGTTCAAACTGACCTTTCCTCGAAATAATGGACACCTCTAAGAATTTGTATTATTAGGAAGGAGGTGCCTATGGGGGAAAGACATCGTTATTTTAGCCGTGAGTTCAAACGA